>CAZTKR010000015.1:0-28875 GCA_964614115.1 uncultured bacterium
CCTTGAACAACTACGTATTATACTGAGCAAAAAAGGCTTCCGAATAAAAACATCGGGACAGTGATGCCGTGTCTAGCATAAGATGCGACATGAGGCTCTTACACAAAATCTCATCCGTTCGCAGAGCCCCGTCTATGTCCTGATTCTGTGATATGAATAGACTACGCCAGCAGATTTCGGGCAATCACAATTTTCTGTATTTCCGATGTACCCTCGTAAATCTCCATGACTTTGGCATCCCGGAAAAACCGCTCGACGGCGTAATCTTTTGTGTATCCGTAACCGCCGTAAATCTGAACGGCTTCCCGAACACTGTACATGCACGCTTCAGACGCCATGTATTTGGCCATGGCAGCTTCTTTGGAAAAACGCTCGATACCCGCATCCTTCATCGCAGCCGCTCGGTAGACCAGAAGCCTGGCCGCATCGATGCGCGTGGCCATTTCCGCAAGCTTCGATTGGATCATCTCGTACTCGCAGATGGGTTTCCCGAATGTCTTGCGCTCTTTGGAATACTTGAGGGATGCCTCCATGGCCCCCTGAGCGATACCCACGGCCTGGGCGCCGATGTCGATCCGGCTGGTATCGATGGTATGGAGGGCGATTTTGAAACCCTGCCCTTCCTCACCCATCAGGTTCTCCTTGGGAACCTTGCAATCTTCAAAAAGGAGCTCACAGTTGGCAGTCGCCCGGAGACCCATCAAATCCTCGTGTTTTCCCACGCTGAAGCCCGGAAAATCTCTCTCGATGATGAACGCACTGATACCCTTGTGCCCCTTTTCTTTATCCGTGCTGGCAAATACGATGAAGATGCCCGCTTCCCCGCCGTTGGTGATGAAGCGCTTGGATCCGTTGAGTATGTAATGATCTCCATCGAGCTTGGCGTGTGTTTCCAAGGCCGCAGGGTCCGAACCCGCGTTGGCTTCCGTCAGGCCGAAAGCACCCAGCTTTTCGGCTTTTGCCAGGATGGGTAAATACTTCTGTTTTTGTGCGTCATCCCCGAATTTTAAAATCGGATAGGCCGATAACGTTTGATTCACAGCCACGATGACACCCGTCGATGCGCATACACGAGAAATTTCCTCAACGGCTATGGCCAGACTCACAAAACTCATGCCACCGCCACCGTACTTCTCGGGTACGATCATTCCCATCAACCCCAATTCGGCCATTTTTTTTATGTTCGTCCACGGAAATTCACCTGATCGATCGATTTCTTCTGCAACAGGTTCCAATTCGTTTGTGGCAAACTCGCGGACCATGTCTTGTATAAGTTTTTGATCTGAATCGAGCGTAAAGTCCATAAGCCCTCCTGTCCTCCTGTATAGACGTCTTTTATCTACCCAATACCTGACGTGCAATCACGATACGTTGAATTTCCGAGGTGCCCTCTCCGATTTCGTTGAGTTTTGCGTCCCGGAAAAATTGTTCTGCGGGATACCGATTGGTCAGGCCCTCCATACCCATCAGGTCCATGGCCATGGAGCTTACCCGCATGGAAGCTTCGGAAGCAAAACATTTGGCCACGGCTCCTTCCAGACTCACAGTTAA
Organism: uncultured bacterium; assembly: GCA_964614115.1. Taxonomy (GTDB): domain Bacteria; phylum Zhuqueibacterota; class QNDG01; order QNDG01; family DSAB01; genus CAZTKR01. The sequence goes on from CAZTKR010000015.1 coordinate 1,552, forward strand.
CTTCTTATCCTTCAATCGTGCCGCATGGTAGATCATATGCCTTGCAGCAGATACATCCATAGTCATGTCGGCGATGGTTTTCTGGACGGTTTGCGATTTTTTCAAATCGTGTTCCTGAACATACCGGATCGCCGCATCCAGGGCGCCCTGGGCTTCTCCCAGAGCAAGCGCACCGATACTGATGCGTCCTCCGTCCAGGGTTTCCATGAATACCTTAAAACCGTCGTTTTCCTCACCGACCAGATTTTCCTTGGGTATTCGACAGTCTTCGAATAAAAGCTCCGCCGTATCCGAGGCTCTGAGGCCCATCTTATCTTCTTTACGGACGGGGTTGAACCCGGGCGTTCCCTTCTCCACGATGAAGGCACTGATACCGTGAACCCTCTTGGAACGGTCGTGGGAAGCCGTAAAGATGATGGTGTCGGCATACGTGCCGTTGGTGATGAACCGTTTGTTTCCGTTGATGATGTAATGCCCGTTATCATAAACGGCCATGGTCTCCGTGGCTCCGGCATCCGAGCCCGCGTTGTTCTCTGTCAATCCGAAGGATCCGATATGTTCTCCGCTGGACAGAGTCGGCAGGTATTTCTGCTTTTGAACTTCGGAGCCGTGGGTATAGATGGGCCAGACGACCAGCGATGTATGAGCGGCCAGGGTGATACCCACAGAACCCGATGCACGGGAAAACTCTTCTACGGCAATGACATAGCTGAGGTTATCCAATCCTGCACCCCCGTACTTCTCGGGAATGGGAATACCCATCCATCGGTGTTTGCCCATTTCGCGAATGATGTCCCTGGGAAACGTCTCCTTCAATTCCAGTTCTTTGGCCTGGGGGCGCACATGTTCTTCCACAAACGCTATTACTTTTCGTCGAAATCGTTCATGTTCCTCGTCGGAGAGCGCAGAGATTAATCGATTTTCTTCCATGTAAACCTTTCAATGATTCTTGTGTGCAGCTATTTCTGTATAGCCTATGCAGCCGATTTAAAGATACAGGACACAACGGTCTTATCGTTACCGCCCATGCTGATCATCAGGCCGTAGGGCCGGTCGGCAGGAACATCCACCTGGCAGTCGCCCGCTTGGCCTGTCAGTTGCAACAACACGTCCACGGCTTGACGCACACCGGTTCCTCCTGTGTAATGACCGAATCCGATGAGTCCCCCCGTGGCGTTGGTGGGCAAAGGGCCGTCGGCTCGTGTCTTCCCTTCGAGCACGAGGTCCGGGCCTTTTCCGTACTCGGCGAATCCGGCGGCTTCCAGTTCCAGAATGCCTCCGATGGTGAAGCAGTCGTGAACCTCCAGCACACCGATGTCTTTGGGGCCCAGGCCGGCCATTTCGTACGCCTGGTGGACAGACTTGCCCACCGTGGTCATCTTGGTTTGATCGGGGGGCGGTTTTGTCAGATCGGCCACCGCAACACCGTACCCGATGAGTTCCACGGCCTTGGATTTGGGCACGCCGACCTTGTTCAAGCCTTCTTCCGAAGCGATGATCAGTGCCGATGCTCCGTCGGATACTTTGGAACAATCGTACACGTTGATATGGTCACAGAAAACGTTTGGGTTGGGGGGCGTCATGCCGGCGGCGAACAAGTCGTCGATGCTGTTATGAAATTCCTGTGCCTTGGGATTCTTGCGTGCATTCAGGATCGCCTGCTCATACCATCGGGCCATGGCCTGACGAATCCGGTCGTACCCGAATTTTTCGTAACAGGCACCGGCGCGGTCGGAAAATTTGGACGGAAAGAAGTAGGCATGGCCGACTTTGCGTTCACCCGCATAATGACCCGCGCCTGCCAGTATATCGGCCCCGTAGATCGCCTTCACGGGATTCTGTACTTCCACACCGATACTCAGTATCACATCGGCCATGTCGGAAAGCACGGTCTTAACGCCCGTGGTCAGGCTGAGTCCGCCGGAACCGCAGGCACCTTCCACACGTACCATGGGTTTGTACTCGAAGGAAGGATGAATGTTGACCATCAGGCTCGCCAGGTTCCCCTGCCTATTGAACCGAGCCGCCATAAAATTTCCGATGACGCCCTCGTCGATATGCTTGGCATCGTTGATTTGTTCGAGAACACCCTTGCCCGATTCGTTGATGTAGTGTTCCAGCCCGGGCCTGGGCTTTTTGGGATGGAATTCTTTACGACCTGAACCAAAAGAAACTGTATTGTATCCGGCAGCAAAATACACTGGTTTTCGTAGCTTACTCATCTATTTGCCTCCTACGTGCATCTCAATCCAAGTAGTTGTTTATGGGTCCGTAGAGATGATAGAATCCGTTCGTGAGGACACCGTTCACGTCCTCTGCGTTGTGAGCGACACCGTCGTTGACCAGCCCCTCGCCTATGGCTTTGGACTGCTTGAAGTAGGCTTTTGCCAGTTGCGCACCCAGCGTGTTCACATTCTTTAGATGACCGAAGTATGCCTTCAGTTTATCGTCTTTCTTGGGATCCATCAGGAGCTTTCGCCAGGGAGCCCAGCCGTCGGGCATGGCGCCAAGCTTCTCGTCGATTTTTTTCGTCCATCCATCGGGATCGAAGGCGACGTACGCGCCCTTTTCTATGTCATACACGCCCGTCGGACGATTTTTCTCGTATTTCAGGAACCCGTCTTTCTGGCTCCCGTCTGCGTACTGCCCGCCGATGACGTTCTTGTCCACCATCTTGTTTACCAGATCGCTCTCCAGGGTAACACCCGGGATATGCGTACTCATCACCTTCATGATGAGCTGGCATACTTCCACACCCACGTAATCGATGAGTTGAAAGATGCCCATGGGACGAATCAGAAAATCTTGGCTTACTTTGTTCAGGGCATAGATGGCCTCGACCTGTGAAAATGTATCCGAGAGTCGTTCCACCTCGCCCGTTGCATGGAGGATGTCCCTCATGAAGTGGCCGTTCCCCACGAATCCGGCCACATCGTTGGACGGGATGATCTTCTTACGAAGCCTTTTGGCGATCTCATGCGATAGGTCGATGACATTCTTTTTCGTCGTTTTTGCGGGGATAAGTTCCGCGAGTTTTTGGACGGCCGGCGGGTTGTAGAAATGGTAGCCGATGATCCGGCCATCCAGTCCAACGCCTTCATCCAGGATATGAATGGGAATGGAAGACGTATTCGTAAAATAATACGTATCCTTGGAACAGAGACTATCGATGGTCTTTAGAATCTTGATTTTTACGTCTTTATCCTCGACGATGGCCTCAAAAACCATACAGGCATTCTTGGTCAAAGCGAGTTCGGTCGTCGGACGAATCACGCTCAGCACATCCGACGTGAACTGAGCGATGATGTCATAATTCTCTACAAGGTTGTCTCGATCCTTGTAGAGCTCCCTGAGCATCACGCAGCCTTTCTCAGCAGCCTTGGTGGCCTGGGCTTGCAAGTACCCGGTCAGTCCGTCCAAGTCCTTCTCGGAGATGTCAACAGCATAAAGATGATATCCCTTATCCGGATTCTTCAATTTGAGCTTTGCCATTTCCTGAGCCAGGAGCAGAACAATACCGCTTCCCATTTTTCCCGCAGCACCGATAACAGCCACATTTTCCAACCGTTCATCCAGAGTCATATTGGGTCCTCCGTTGGTACATTGATCAATTTTATCTATTACAATTCTTGTATATTCTGAATAATCAGAATATTAAATGTAATTAAAAAAATGTTTTTTTACAAGTTTTTTCCTTTTCAAATCGAACATTTTCCACCGAATTTGGACAACCAATCATCTCTGTAGTATCAATTTTTTCGTTTCACTGAATTCACCGGCGTCCAATTTATACAGGTAGATTCCGCTGGGCAGATGCGCGGCATTCCAGGTGATAGCATGAACTCCTGCGGGTCGTTCTTCCTGTACCAGCGTTTCTACCTCCTTACCCAGCAGGTTGTATATTTTCAGCGATACGCGGCATGCCTGGGGAAGCGAGAATCGAAAAGTTGTCTGCGGATTAAAGGGATTGGGGAAATTCTGACTGAGCAGGAACACATCCGGAACCGAGGTTTCAGATAGCCTATCGTCTTGGACGGGCGTAACGGCTCCTCCTGTCGTGGTCTTCAGAACCGTGTTGTTCCAGCCAACAGCCCAACCCGTGTTGTAATCGATAAAAAAGATATTCTCTATGGGCGAGTCGGTTTGGCTGACCTGCTGGGTCCAAGTATTCCCGCCATCGCTGGTTCGGAATATCTCTGAATCGAAGTTCGCGATATATCCGACGTTTTCATCGATAAAATAGATGGATTCTATCTCGCCCAATGCGTTGTTGTTCCTGTTCTCCCAGTTCACCCCACCGTCTGTCGTCTTGTACATGGTTCCGTTCATGCCCACTATCCATCCCACATCGGGCGTGACAAAAAATAGGTCGTCAAAGCTTTCCTGTATCCATCCCTGGCTCTGGGCTTCCAACTGCTGAGACCAGGACGCCCCTCCATCATCTGTGGTATACAAGACGTGCTGTATTTGCCATCCGCTGGAATACCATCCCGTCGCCCAGCCTCTGTTGGCGTTCTTGAACCAGACCGACGACCATTCGAACTCTCGATCCTTCATCATCGTCGTCCATACCTGTCCTGCGCTTGTGGTCTTCAGGATCAGGGATGATTCGCCCACGGCCCAGCCCGTGAGATTGTTGATAAAATAAATATCGAAAAGCGTGCCCAACTCGTTGGTCTCCTGGGGGTTCCATGACTGGCCACCGTCGTTGGTATAGAGTATGCCCGAGGCAAGAAACTGTGCGCCTGCGCAATAGCCTACCATGTTGTCGATGAAAAACAACGCGCTAGAATACCACCATTCCCTGTCATACGCGACACTCCAGGTCGTCCCGCCATCGGTCGTACGATAAATATGGCCGTCATCACCGCCGGCACAGCCCGTGTTGGCATCGATAAACGCGACCGTCTTAAAATTTTCATCCGTGCCGCCTGCCTTGGAATCCCAGTTGGTACCGCCATCCTGCGTATGGATCGCCTTACCACCGTCTCCCACGATCCAGCCATGATTCGCGCCATAAAAGGAGACAGCATTCCAGTAGATCTCCGACTCATGTTGTTCCCGCGTCCAATTCATGCCACCGTCCGTACTGTGATACAGGTACCCATAATCGCTCACCGTCCACCCATTCGTCGCATCCGTGAAGTAGATGGAGTAACATTCATAGCCATCCCCGGTGCCATAGGTGTCCCAGTTGACGCCCCCGTCCACGGTGCTGTACACGGCCCCGTCGTCACCGCACATCCAGCCCGTATTGGGATCGAGAAAGTAGATGGAATTAATGGGTTCGCATTCCATCTGAGTCGTCCAGTTGTCGCCTCCGTCATCGGTCATCAGAACCAACCCGTCACTCCACGATCCTCCCCCGGCCCATCCGTGGTTGGCATCCGTGAAACGAACAGCCATCAATGTCTCTTCCGTCCCGCTGGTTTGTTGCGTCCACGAGTTGCCACCATTGTTGGTTTTATAAATCATGCCTTCTTCGCCCACGGCCCATCCCGTGTTGGCGTCGAGAAAATCGACTCCATACAGGGCATCGGGCGTATCGTATTGACGAGTCCAGCTGGCGCCACCGTCGATTGTCTTGAGAACCGCTCCCCCATTCCAATCACCGCCTACGGCCCAGCCTGTGTTTGCATCGATAAAGTCGACGTCGTACAGCCTCTTGGAGAATCCTGTGACATTGTGTTGAATGTCCCATGTATTCCCGCCATTGTTCGTCTTCATGATCGTTCCGAAGCCGCCGACTGCAACGGCCGTGTTCTCGTCGAACACAGCGATGTCTTCCAGCGTATTCCCCTGGGGATTGGGATACTGCCAGAACCACCCCTCCTGAGCGATAGAAAGGCTCGTGAGAGTAAAAAGCACGACCATCACAATACTACTCATACGTTTCATTTTTTTGCCTCCTTTACGGTGGTTGGATTATTCATTCTCTTCTTGTCCAACGATTTCGTAGATAGTTTTTAAATTCTTTTCCTGGAAAAGCCATATCGAACGTTTCTTCGAACGCTTCAGCATCGTGAATTGTGATCGTATACCGCGCCCGAAGACCGGGCGGCCCGTTTTCCACGCTCTCGGTGAGAAAGACCCAGGTTTTCCCGTCGGCCGATAGGCTATCCAGAACAAATTGATTCACAAAACCTTCCCCGTAGAAAACGCGAAGCACGAACATCTTCCTGAATGAATCGTAACTGAAAAAGCCCCAATCCTGATGCACCTCGCCTTCCGGATTTTTTTCCTGGGGTGCGAACGTGGACGTATTTTTGTAATGAAGGAACCGATCGTTCAGGATGAACGCGTACGTTCGGTCACCCACACCTTTTCCCGCGACACCATCCTCGTCTCCGTCCCAGTCACCGATAAAATACCGCAGAGGTTCCCAACCATCTTGTTCATTTTTTTCCTGGGCGAATAAGGTCGTCGAAAAAAGCACAAGCAGAAGGATTCGATTCATGATAAGATCCTTTTTATGCGGATGCTATCGAAATTTTGCCTCCCGTTTTTCCAGGAACGCCCTCATCCCCTCCTTCGTCTCGCCCGATGCGAAGCACAGGCCAAAGGCATCGGCCTCGAACGCGGCTGCCGTGTCGATGTCGGTCTGCATGCCCCGATTCACGCAGGCTTTTACCATCTTGATGGAAACGGGCCCCTTGGTCAGGATCGTCTCTGCCAGTTTCCTGACCTCATCCATCAAGGATTCGGGGGGCACCACTCTGTTGACCAGACCGATGCGGTACGCCTCGTCCGCCTTGATCATATCCCCGGTGAGGAGGAGTTCCTTGGCCTTTGCCATTCCCACGAGCCGCGGCAATCTTTGGGTTCCGGCGAAACCGGGCGTCACACCCAGGCTGACCTCGGGCTGTCCGAACTTGGCCTTTTCTGAAGCGATGCGTATATCGCAGGCCATGGCGAATTCGCAGCCACCGCCCAGGGCAAAGCCGTTGATGGCGCCGATGAATACCTTTTCCATCGATTCCATGCGCCGGAAAACCTGCTGGCCCAGTATGGAGAATGTTCGGGACTGCTGGCCGTTCATGTTCTGCATTTCGACAATGTCCGCGCCTGCGACGAACGCCTTGCCTTCACCGGTAACGATGATCACTTCTATCTTATCGTCTTTTTCCAATTCGTCGAAGGCTGCGTTCAGTTCATAGAATGTCTCAGAATTCAGAGCATTCAGAGCCTCAGGCCGATTCATGGAGATGGTAGCCATCCGGTCTTCCTTCTTGAGAATCAGATTCTGGTATGCCATGTAAACCTCCAAAACATGTAGTATGTCATCTCGGATATACGAGTTTACTTATGAGAACGCCGATTCGCATATCGTTCAATATTTGCTTTTTCAACCCTGGCACAGTTCGATCAGGACGCCATGACAGCTTTTGGGCGACAGAAACGCCACTTTCTTGCCGTGAGCGCCCCGGTACGGCTGAGGCGTGACGAGTTCGACACCTTTCTGCTTCATGGTCTCCAGCGCAGCTTCGATATCGTCCACGTGGAAAGCGATATGGTGTATGCCCTCTCCCTTCTTGTCCAGAAACTTCTGAACAGGGGAATCCTCACCCAGCGGCTGGACGAGCTCGATGACCTGATTTTCCATCCGAATGACGGCCACTCGAACCTTTCTTTCCGGGAGTTCCAGAACCTCAGCGACCTTCAATCCCAGGGAGTCTTCGTAAAATGTCCGCGCCTCTTCTATCGAATGCACGGCAATCCCGATGTGATCCACTTTATCCGTCATGTGTGCCAAAAACCTTTTTTAGTGTGTCGCATATTTCACCCAGTGTGGCCCTGGCCTCCACCGCGTCGATAACCAAGGGCATCAGGTTTTTTTCTCCCCGGGCTGCGTCGTGCAGGGCGTCTAGCGCGCCTTTCACGCGAGATGAGTCTCTCTTCGACCGGAATGCCCGGAGGGTCTCCTTCCGCTTGGCTTCCAAGTCCGGCGACACCCTCAACAGATTGATGCGGGGTGTGTCCTCCATCTTGAAGTCGTTCACGCCCACCACGATTTTTTCTCTGGATTCGACATCCTTCTGCTGCTGGTACGCGCTTTCCTCGATTTGTTTCTGGATAAATCCACTCTCCAAGCAGGCGACAGCGCCTCCCCGGGCATCGATTTTCTCCACCATCTCCAGAACATCCGCTTCGATGCGATTGGTCATGGATTCGACGGCATACGAACCCGCCAGGGGGTCGACCGCATGCTTCAATCCCGACTCGTGGGCGATGATCTGCTGAGTCCGCAGCGCAATCGTACTCGATTTCTCCGATGGAAGGGCCAGCGCCTCATCGTACGAATTCGTGTGGAGACTCTGTGTGCCCCCAAGCACGGCGGCCAGTGCCTGAATCGTTACCCGGACGATGTTGTTCTCCGGCTGCTGAGCCGTGAGCGTGGACCCGCAAGTTTGAGAATGAAAACGCATCATCCAGGATTTTGGGTTTTTCGCCTTGAAACGCTCCTTCATCAGCCGGGCCCATAGTCTTCGGGCTGCCCTGAATTTAGCGACTTCCTCCAGAAGATCGTTGTGCACACCGAAGAAAAAGGAGATACGGGGTGCGAAGGCATCGACATCGATTCCCCGCTTGAGAGCCGACTCGACGTAGCTCACGGCATTGGAGAACGTGCACGCCAATTCCTGAACGGCCGTTGCGCCCGCCTCGCGAATGTGATAACCGGAGATGGAGACCATGTTCCACTTGGGGAGTTCCTGCACGCAATACGCCCACGTATCGATGGTTAATCGTATGGACGGGACAACGGGAAAGATATAGTTCCCCCTGGCCAGGTATTCTTTCAAAATATCGTTCTGTATCGTGCCCCGGAGCTTTACCGGATCGATGCCCCGCTCTTTTGCCAACACGACCATCATGGCCAGAAGAACCGGAGCCGTGGCATTGATGGTCATGGAGGTGGAGACACCATCCAGCGGGATGCCCTGGAACAACTCGTCCAGATCGTCCAGCGTGCTGATGGCCACGCCGACGCGTCCCACTTCGCCCGCGGAGGCAGGATGATCGGAATCGTATCCCAGCTGTGTGGGCAGGTCGAAAGCCACGGACAGGCCGGTTTGCCCCTGCTTCAGGAGATACTGAAAACGCCGGTTCGTCTGAGCCGCGTCTCCGAATCCTGAATACTGACGCATCGTCCACAGGCGGCCACGGTACATCGTCGGATACACGCCCCGCGTGAAAGGATACTCGCCCGGACGGCCCAGATGCTTTTTATCGTTAAAACGTTGGAGATTTTCGGGAGTAAAAAGTCCTAGTATATCGTCTGTCATTTTTGAAGTATCAGGAGGTTCTCACCCTTCTCCACCTTTTTTCCGGCATCCACGTGTATCTGTTTGATGCATCCGTTTACCGGGCTGCGCAGTTCGTTTTCCATCTTCATGGCTTCCAGAATCAGCAGAGGCTCCCCAATTTTAACGTCCTGGTCCAACTTCACCTTCACGGCAACCACCATTCCCGGCATGGGTGCAACGATGAGTTCTTCCTGAGATCCTTGTTTCAAAAATGCCTCTTTGTCGCCCCGCATCAGTCCGCGACTCACCCGGACATCGTAGACCGATTGATGGAGATTCACAGAAAAGGCGTCATCCTTCTTCTTCCACGAGACGTCGTACGGACGTCCATCGATAATCATCGACGTGAACGAATTGGTGGGATGCAACCGGCAATCCACATCCAAGGGTTTGCCTTCCCAATACACCTTTAGGCATTCACCATCTTCCCTGAGTTCAACCACATAGACCCTATCCTTCACCTGCACACAGTATTTCACTCCATGGCCTCCCGTCTTCCTGTCAATTTCCAGGGGTTGATGCCCGTCGATGCGTCTTCTGAGCCAATGCGTCGCTTCTGGCTCTGCCTATGGTACGCCAGGGCAGCCACGATTCCCGCTGCCTTGATTTCTTCCCCAGGCACTTTGAGGGATTTGGCTTCCGTCTCCTCGATGAAATGGGTGTCGAAATCTCCCTTCTGAAAACGCCGATCCTCCATCACCGATTTCAAGAAACCGATGGTTGATTTTACGCCCACGATCAGGTATTCGGACAGGGCCCGATGCATACGCCGTATAGCCTGTTTCCGATCGGGCGCACAGACCAGCAGTTTGGCGATGAGGGGATCGTAATACACGGGAACCTCGTAATCCTGATACACACCGCTGTCCACCCGGACACCCGGTCCGGCCGGTTCTCGCAGCCTGTGGATGCGTCCGATGGAGGGCAGGAAGTCGGCGTCGGGATCTTCGGCATAAATCCGGCCCTCGATGGCATGACCCGTCCGTCGGATACGCGACTGATCATGCCTTAATTTTTGACCCGCGGCAATGCGGAACTGCTCCTGCACCAGATCGACGCCTGTGATCAGCTCAGTGACCGGGTGTTCCACCTGAAGCCGCGTGTTCATCTCCAGGAAGTAAAAGTGCTTGTCCGAATCCAGGAGAAATTCGATGGTGCCGGCGTTCACGTATCCCACAGCCTGAGCCGCTGCAACGGCAGCCTCGCCCATGCGTTGTCTCAGCGCCTCATCGATGGCCACGGAGGGCGATTCTTCGATGAGCTTCTGATGCCGGCGCTGGATGGAGCATTCCCGTTCGCCCAAGTGGATGGTATTTCCAAAATGATCGGCCAGGATTTGGAATTCGATGTGCCGGGGTTTTTCGAGATACCGTTCGAGGTAGAGCTTGGGGCTGCCGAAGGCGGACTGGGCTTCTTTTCGGCAGAGTTCGAAGCCTGTTTTGAGTTCATCCGCATTCCGGCAAATCCGCATACCCTTTCCCCCACCACCCAAAGCCGCCTTGATGAGCACCGGATAGCCGATCTCCTGGGCCGTCTTGCGCATGGGCTCGAAACTCGTGATTCCCTTGTTGATCCCGGGGATGGTGGGCACACCGACACTTCCGACACGCTTTCGGGCAAAAATTTTATCTCCCATAGCCCGCATGGACTCGGGACCGGGGCCGATAAAAACAAGACCGCGGTCCTGGCATGCCTGGGCAAAATCGGCGTTTTCGGCCAGAAACCCATACCCGGGATGTACCGCCTGGCATCCGGTTTTTTTGGCCAGTTCGATAATCCGGTCGCCGGCCAGATAACTTTCCTGGGACGGCGCTGGTCCTATGCAGTACGCCTCATCGGCACGGGAAACATGGAGCGCGTTGCGATCGGCCTCCGAGTAGATGGCCACGGCGCGTATCCCCGCTTCATGGCAGGCGCGAATCACACGCAGGGCAATCTCTCCCCGATTGGCGATGAGGATTTTCTCGAACAGCTTTTTCATAACGGGATATTCCCGTGCTTCTTGGGCGGAAGTCTGTCCCGTTTGTTCTCGATGAGCTCCAATCCCGCGATCAGCCGGGGTCTCGTCGTCTTGGGTTCGATAACGTCGTCCACGTATCCCCGGGCGGCGGCCACATAGGGATTGGCAAACTTGTCTCTGTACTCGGCCACCAATTTCTGACGCAGTGCCTCCGGATCCTTGGCCTCTTTCAGTTCCCGGCGGAAGATGATGTTGATGGCCCCTTCCGGGCCCATGACGGCGATTTCGGCCGAGGGCCAGGCAAAATTCAGATCGCCCCGTATTTGTTTCGACGACAGCACGCAGTAGGCGCCTCCGTAGGATTTCCGGGTCACTACGGTGATCCTGGGCACGGTGGCCTCGCACAACGCATACAGGAGCTTGGCGCCGTGCTTGATGATACCGCCGTGTTCCTGGGCGACACCGGGCAGGAATCCGGGAACATCCTCGAACACGATGATGGGTACGTTGAAGGCATCGCAGAATCGGACAAAACGGGCTCCCTTGATGGAGGAGTCGATGTCCAGGCAGCCGGCTAGAACGGACGGCTCCTGCGCCACGATGCCCACGACCCTGCCGTCGAGACGGGCAAATCCCACGATGATGTTCTGTGCGTAATGCCGGTGGACTTCCAAGAAACTGCCTTGATCCACGACGCGCTGGATGACTTCCTTCATCTCGTACGGCTGGTTGGGATTCTCGGGGATGATCTGATTGAGCTCTTCGTCCATACGATTGGGGTCGTCGGAGGGTTCGATGCGGGGCGGGTCTTCCATGTTGTTCAGGGGAAGATAGTCGAACAGAGCCCTGATCTCGTTCAGGCAGACTTCATCGGAATCCGTCAGGAAGTGGGCTACTCCCGATTTCTCGGCATGGATGCGTGCGCCACCCAGTCCGTCGAAGGATACATCCTCGTGCGTCACAGCCCGAACCACGTCGGGCCCGGTGATAAACATGTAACTCGTCTCTTCGACCATGAAAATGAAATCCGTCAAGGCCGGCGAGTACACAGCCCCGCCCGCGCAAGGACCCATCACGGCGGAAATCTGGGGAACGACACCCGACACCTGAACGTTTCGCCAAAAAACCTCGGCATAGCCCGCCAGACTGACCACGCCTTCCTGTATGCGGGCACCACCCGAATCGTTCAGTCCGATAATGGGGATGCCTCCCTTCTTGGCCATGTCCATCACTTTACAAATTTTTTCGGCATGGGCGAGGGACAGCGTTCCTCCGAAGGTCGTAAAATCTTGAGAAAACAGGTACGTCGGACGTCCGTTGATTCTACCGAACCCTGTTACAACGCCGTCCCCCATGATTTTCTTTTTCTCCATGCCGAAATCGTATATGCGGTGAGTCACGAAGGCATCGATCTCCTGAAACGAATTGGGATCCAGAAGGAGGTCGATGCGCTCCCTGGCCGTGAGCTTACCCGCCTTGTGCTGACGCGCAACGCGTTCCTTCCCACCGCCCAGTTTTGACTTCTCGCGATAGTCTTGAAGCCTCTTCAATGAATCGTCCAAATGGCCCCCTTCATCTCCAATACACTTTTACGACGGATGCTTAATGCACCCAATCGGGTAAACGTGAAATCGTAATATGGAATATGGGTATGGCCAGCAGATAGACGACGATGGTCGTCACGACCATGCCCAGGAGATTCATGAAAAAACCCGTCCTGGCCATCTGGGGCAGCGTGATATAACCCGAGCTGAAGACCACGGCGTTGGGAGGTGTGGCCACGGGAAGCATAAAAGCCAGAGAAGCCGCGATGGTGCCGGCAATCATCAAGAAAAACGGATGCGCTCCCATACCGATGGATGTCACGGCCAGTATCGGCATGAAGATGCTGGTGATGGCCGTGTTGGACGTGACTTCTGTCAGAAAATCGATGAGCAGTATGACCACGATCACGGCCATCAGGATGGGCACAGCACGCAGAATATTCAGGTTCGATCCGATCCAGTGTGCCAGTCCCGTGGCCTGGAATTCATACGCCAAGGCGAGCCCGCCTCCGAACAGCAGCAGTATTCCCCAGGGTATTTTCACCGCGGTCTTCCAATCCAGAAGAAATCCGCCTTCCTTGAAACTCACGGGAATCATGAAGAGAAGGATGGTGGAAAAAATGGCGACCGTGCTGTCGTGCACCATGGTTTCGATGCCCAGCAGGTTGGACCACCCCGGGATGGTGAGGAATCCCAACGCAATGTTCCTGCGGAACATCCACCCAAAGGCCGTGAGTAAGAAAACGGCCAGGACAAATTTTTCACCCCGACTCATGGGGCCCAATTCCTCCAGCCGTTTACGGATGATGGCTTTTCCGCCGGGCAGGGACTGCGCTTTCACCGGATGGGCAATCCGCGTGAGGTAGACCCAGGCTATGGGAAGAAAGATGACCACCAGGGGAAACCCCACCAGGAACCAGTGGAAAAAGCTGATTTCCGGCGCGTCTGGAAACAACCGTTGCACTTGGGCCGAGAATATGATGTTGGGGGGCGTTCCGATGAGCGTGCCGATGCCGCCGATACTGGCAGCATAGCCGATACCGAAGAGCAAGGCCGTATCGAAGGATTCGAACAGCTTTTCTTCCTGGAGCAAACCGCTGGAGAGCAACTGGGCATGCTTGGCTATGGCCAGAGCGATGGGAAGCATCATCATCGTCGTGGCTGTATTCGATATCCACATGGACAGAAAGGCCGTGGCTATCATCATACCCAGAATGATCTTGCGGGGACTGGTTCCCAGGATCAACACCGACCGCAAGGCCATGCGCCGATGGAGCCCCCACTTCTCGATGGAAGTGGCCAGAAAAAATCCCCCCATAAACAGCATGATATTGCGATCCCCGTACTGCCTGGCGACCTCCTGGGCCGTGTCCACTTTTAAGAAAGGAAACAGGATGAGGGGTAACAGCGCCGTGGCTGAAATGGGCAACACCTCGGTAATCCACCACAAGGCCATCAGCACGGTGATGGCCATTGTCTTTTTCGCTTCCGGGCTCATCCCCGCCGGTGCCGGAAGGATCAGGAGGATCAAGAAGAGAGGGATGCCGAGAAAGAGCCCCACCTTCTGTCGTGTCGCGAATTCTTCTCTCAATGGGCCTCCACCCATCCCCAGGGACAAACCGTTTTCCAAACGAAGAATTCTACATCGAAACAGAGACGTTATATTCGAACTGCCGGTTCTGGAATGGGTATTCGATGTTCCTCAAATGCAAATGCGTCTGCGTTCAAGCCCATGGCAAGCCCCAGTAATTCCAGGTAGTGAAATACCGGGACCGGAGTTATTGACGCCTTATGACTCTTGTGTATCATCATCTGACCCGAATCGTAGGTTTGAATGCAGGTCGGACAATGAGCCACCAGAACCTCTGCTTTGGCTCTGTGAACGCCTTCTATCTTTCGCAGGATGAGTTCCTGAGTAATATCTCGATCCACGAGCCCCACGCCCACACCGCAGCACAGGTTCTTATCGGGGTAGTCGACAGGCTCCAGCCCCAGCACTTGGCAGAGCTCGTCCAGGTGTTCGGGATAAACCGGGTCGTCCGTATGGAGAATATCGGCCGGACGCATGTAATGACATCCCGTATGCGTGGCAACGCGGAACGTGAGGGGATGTGTGACGACCTGTCGAAGATTCTCCAGCCCAAACTCCTCGTAGAGCCATTGCACGATATGAAACACACGGATCGATCCCTGGTATTCCCGGCCGATGGGTTTCAGGACATCGTTGATCGATTTCCGGATCGCTTTGTCCTGCAGTTCAGACTGGGCGATTTTCAGGGTTTCGAAGCACCCTGAACACAGGGTCAGGATGTCACATTTTTTCTCCTCTGCCAACGCAAGATTTCTCGCGGCCAGGGAAAGCCATGTCATATGATCCAATGCCTTGGAAGCAATGGGGTCTGGACAGCAAGAAAACGGAAGGTCCTTCATCTCGATGCCTAGCTTGGGAAGCACCTTTCGGGCTGCGACTTCTATCCACGGTAGACGTAATGGAATCGTACATCCCCAGAAAATAACGAATCGGGTGTTCGATGTTCTATCCATCAATACAACTTTCGTGACTGTGTGATTCGAGCTGAAAATCCGGTGGCGTCGAGGAGGGTCTCGATTTCGTTCGTATCCGGACACACGGGATCGGGCAGACCCAGCGCATGGCGCTTCTCCGTTATCTCTTTCTTGACAGGGATCAGGAATCCAGAGCGCAACGTCTCGCCCGTTCGCAGTATGAGTTTGGGTATGGGTTTTCCTGTTTGGAATGCCAGATTTTTAAGTCGAAAGAACACATGGGCAAGAGGAACGCCCTGGGGGCAGTGGGCTTCGCACGAATAACAGGCGCCGCACCACCAGAAATCGACCTCATCCAGAAGACCCTCGAATTCTCTCCGGCCCAGTCTGTTTATCAATCGGCGCGGATTCCGGTCGCTGTCGGACTGAAACACGGGACACGCACTGGCGCACGTCGTACACTCCAGACAGGGAGCAACGACTTTGGCCAATGGTTCCAGCTCGCTCAGCACGGAATCGACATCATCATTCGTCTCTTTGGTCACGTCTTTTTTTACTTCAGACAACGGGTTTCTCCACTTTCTTCCTGGATTTTGCGAACTTCTCGGCGATTTCCGACATCCGCGTCATCATGTTCTGGAATTTCTTCCCTTCTCCGGCAGAAATCCACTCCACGCTAAAACGCTCTTGATCGATGCCCTGTTTATCCAGCCATCGGCGAATCCGGGTTTCTCTCTTGGCAGCAAAACGATTCCCGGATATGAAATGGCAATCCTGGGGATGGCATCCGGTGAGGGCCACGGCGCCGGCTCCCAGTTGAAACGCCTCGTATACGAAATCGGGGTCCACACGGCCGGCACACATCGTCCGAATCACCCTTCCGTTGGTTGGGTATTGCATCCGCGAAACACCGGCCAGGTCGGCGCCTCCGTAGCTGCAGAACGTACAGGCAAACACGAGCACTTTGTTCTCAGGTTGGTTTTTAAGCGCGGCGCGAACCTGTTCCAGTATTTGCTCGTCGGTGAAATGGCGCATGCGGATGCAGTCTTCGGGACAGTCGGCAGCGCACGTGCCGCACCCCTCGCAGAGAGCCTGGTTCACCACGGCGGGCGTGACCTTCTTCTCCTGGATGGTGATGGCCCCGTACGGACAGCGCGTCGTACAGGTTCCGCAGGACGTACAACGGGACGCATCCACCTCGGCAAAAATGGGTTCGATGCGAACCTCGCCCTTGGCCATCAGCTGAACGGCCCGGATGGATGCGGCGCTGGCCTGGGTGACGCTTTCCTTGATATCCTTGGGCGATTCCACACCGCCTGCGATGAAAATGCCCCGGGATGTGGTATCGACGGGCTTCAGTTTGGGATGCGCTTCCAACAGGAAGCCATCGGCTCCCCGAGGCAAGGGTATGGGAACGACATCCGGATCGGGCGCATCCGCGCCGATAGACAGGACGACCATGTCGAATTCGGGCGAGATGAACCGGTTTTCGTTTTGGTCTTCGACGAACACCCGCAGGTTGTGCGTCTCCGGGTCCTCCTGAATCTGGGATGGACGGCCCCTTATGAAACGCACGCCTTCTTCGCGTGCCCGATGGTAGAGTTCCTCGAATCCCTTGCCAAAGGCTCGGATATCGATATAGAAGACCATGATTTCCGTGTCCGGCCAGTGTTCTTTGATGAGCAACGTGGATTTGATGGTTTCCAGACAGCAGAAATTCGAGCAGTATTCGTTGAACCGTTGATCCCGCGACCCGACGCACTGAATAAAAGCCACGCGTTTGGGCTGTTCCATATCGCTGGGACGAACCAGATGTCCCTCCGTGGGGCCGGATGCGTTGAACAGCCGTTCAAACTCCAATGTATTCAAAACGTTTGGATAGCGTCCCCATCCATACTCGGGAATCCGTGCTGCATTGAAAGGTTTAAAGCCCGTAGCGACGACAATTGTGCCGATTTCTATTTCTTCTATGCGATCCTGATCATCGTAGTTGATGCAGTCGGCACCCTTCTCCCTGCAGACATCACGGCATTTACCGCAAGAAATGGGATTCACGCCGTGGCAGTGCTCCGTATCGATGAGAAACTGGGACGGTACGGCCTGGGGAAAGGGCATGTAGATGGCTTTACGCCATGAAAGGTGTCCGTCCACCTCATTGGGCACGGAGATCGGACAGACCGACGTACACTCGTCGCAGGCAGTACAATCCTCGGTCACATAACGCGCCTTCCGAAGAATCTTGGCCTTGAAATTTCCGACATACCCCTTGATTTCTTTGACTTCGGAATACGCCATCAGGGTGATGTTGGGATGGCTTTTGACATCGGACATCTTGGGCCCCAGGATGCAGATGGAGCAGTCCATCGTCGGAAAGGTTTTGTCCAGAACGGCCATGATACCGCCGATGGTCGGCGACTTTTCCACCAGAACCACCTGATAACCGGCATCTGCCATATCCAGGGAAGCCTGAATACCGGCAACTCCTCCGCCTATGACCATGGCCTTGGGCGTAATCCGAACCTTGGGTTCTGTCTGCGGTTCCAGCAGCCGGGCTTTGGCAACGGCCATTTCCACGAGCTCAAAGGCTTTCTCAGTCGCTTGCACGGGCTCGTGCATGTGAACCCAGCTGCAGTGTTCGCGAATGTTCGCCATCTCGAACAGGTACGGATTCACACCTGCGGACACGGTGGTGGCCTTGAACGTCTCCAGGTGCAGCTTGGGCGAGCACGAGGCCACCACGACACGGTTCAAATTGTTCTCACGAATCGCGTTGCGAATGGAAGCTTGGCCGGTTTCGCTGCAGCTGTACTTATTCGTATCCACAAAAACCACATCATCGAGTCTTTTGGCTTTCTCTGCCACTTTATCGATATCTACCGTTGCTGCGATGTTCCTGCCGCATCCGCAGAGGAACACGCCGATACGTATGTTGGACTCAGGTTGACTCATGCTTTTTTACCTGTTTTCCCAGTTCGATTCCCCGCCTGAAGGCGGCAATGTTTTTATCGGCCAGGGCGGGCCACTCTTCGGCCAGCGTCTTCTCGATCTCGGCTTTATCGCCGATATTGAGAATGACATGAAGCGCACCCACGAGAACCACGTTGGACCCGATGCGGCTGTCGAAAATATGTTCCGAGGCGATGGTGGCCGGTATTTTGTAGACTTTCATGCCGTTGCGTCCCTTGGATACGCCTCGAACAGTCACCATGTCCGGATCGACGATGAGATGGGTGACGACACCCTGGGCAAGTTCATTCTTGAACTTCAGAAAAGACTCGTTGGACATGCACACGAGTATGTTGGGTGTTTTAATCTTTGGGAAATCGATTTCCTCGTCCGATACGATCAGGTCCGAATACGACAACCCTCCCCTGGATTCCGGGCCATAATTTTGGCACTGGCAAACATACTTGTTTGTACTCCGTATCAAGGATTTTCCAAAAATCGTGGCTGCGGCTTGAAGACCCTGTCCGCCCGCACCGGCAAATCGAATCTCTAATTTTTTGTTTCCATCCGAATTCATCATCATCCCTGTTGTGCTGCTTCTATGATCTTTTGATACTCCTGCGTGAACTCGGGTCTCTCCAGTTCCACGAATTCCCCACAAACGATTCTGGACATGTCCGACGTGGCCTCGTGGGGATGCACACTGAGAGGCTGGGTCATTACAGAGATCTTCTCCAAGATCTTGAGCATATCGACGGAATCTCCCAGCTTGTTGTACTTCCCGAAGTACGTGGGGCATGCGGAAACGATTTCGATGAAGGACATACCGTATTTTCTGGCATGAAGAATGGCTTTGGCAAAGGAATCCTCCATGCGCATCTGGTGGAGGGCCGTCCATCGCGCCACGTACGACGCGCCGGCAGAGGCTGCCAGATCGACCAGGTTGAACGTGCGTTCCACATTCCCGTACGGGGTGGACTGGGTGTGATAATCACCCGACGGTGTGGTAGGCGCCATCTGACCCCCTGTCATGCCGTAGATAAAATTATTGACGCAGATGACTGTAATGCCGATGTTACGCCGCGCGGCGTGTATAAAATGGTTCCCTCCGATGGCCACGATATCCCCATCACCCGAGAAGACGACGACGTCAAGTTCGGGATTGGTGATCTTGGCTCCTGTGGCAAAGGGAATCGTCCGTCCGTGCGTCGTGTGGTAGGCGCCGGCGTAAAAATAACCGCTGGCACGACCGGTGCAGCCGATGCCCGAGACGATGACCAAGTTGTCCATGTTTTCGATGGTGCGGTCAAATGCCCGAGCCAGGCATGTCATGCTGGACCCGATGGTACAGCCCGAGCAGAACACAAATGGCAGGCGGTCGCCCCGAATCCATCGGGCCAGTGGATGACCGTATTCTTTGAGTTCGCCTTTTTTCACCCTGCGATAACCTCCAAAATCTCAGTAGGATGAATCGGCTCTGACGATGGCTTCGCCAAGAGTTTGACAGGAGTCGATCCTGTAAATCGATCCACCTCGTGTATGATTTGGCCGTAGTTCAATTCGACAACCACGATCTGATTGACCCGGCTTGCGAATGCTTTTATCTGTTCCTCGGGAAAAGGCCAGATCGTTCTCAACCGGAACATCCCGGCCTTCACGCCCTTCCTCCTGGCTTCACGCACGGCACCCTTCACCCCTCTTGCACTGATGCCGTAGGAGATGACGCCGATCTCGGCATTCTCCATCATGAACTCATCGACCCGGACGATCTGATCACGGTGGAGACGGATCTTATCGTTGAGTCGTTTGATGAGCGTATGTTGAGCTTCGGGCGTCATGTCGGGATAGCCTCTCTCATCGTGGGTCAGTCCCGACGCATAAAAGCGGTAGGGCGAGCCAAACGTGGCCATGGCAGGCACCAAATCTTTTCCCGTCTTGAATGGTTTGTAGTGCTCGGGAGACACCTTGGGTTTTTTCCGTTCGATACGGCGGATACGGCTGGCCGGAGGGATGACCAATTTTTCCCTGAGATGCACGATGGTCTCATCGGCCAGCACCACCACGGGTACGCGCCATCGCTCCGAGAGGTTAAACGCGTCGATCATCATGTCGAAGGATTCCTGGACAGACCAGGGAGCCAGGGCGATAATCTCATAATCGCCATGGGAGCCCCATTTCGGCTGCATAACGTCCCCCTGTCCTGTCTTAGTCGGTTGACCCGTACTGGGAGACGCACGCATGGCGTTGACCACCACCATGGGTGCCTCTGTCATCACGGCCAATCCAATGGATTCCAGCATGAGCGAAAACCCGGGGCCCGATGTGGCCGTCATTGCCTTGGTCCCTGAGTAGGAAGCCCCGATGCAAGCGATGGATGAGGCGATTTCATCTTCCATCTGTATGAACTTGCCCCCTACCTGGGGTAGCCGCAGGGACATATGCTCGGCGATCTCGGAACTGGGGGTGATGGGATACCCGGCAAAAAACCGGCAGCCCGCGGCAATGGCGCCCTCGGCAATGGCTACATTCCCCATCGCATAATGGATGCCTGATAACACGTCTCTATTTTTTTTCATACGTTGTGTCAATGGCTTTTCTCGACTTCTTCGGTCTCTTTTTCCTTAAAAAAATCGCAAACTCGGGACAATGTCTGTAACAGTCCAGGCATTCGTCGCATTTTTCCTCTGCCACAACCTTCACGAAGTAATTCCCGTGGCTGTTCAGTTCATCCGTGGACAGTGCCAGGACCTCGTTCTTACAGAACGTCAGACAGATCTTGCAGGAGGTTCCCTTGCACAGTTCGGGAATCGTCACGATTTCCAGGGTACGCTCCACTTTCGGCTTTTCAAAAAGCGGTTGCCGGATTCTTTTGGTCTTTGTTTTCTCCATAGAACACGCGTAATTTTATTGATTACGGATGAATGCTTTTACGATTTGAAAAAGCGTCTTGTCGCAATGCGGGCAGCCAGGACGATGGAGTAGAATTTGGTCTCGTCACTATCGGCCCTGGATGTCAGAACAACGGGCGCCGTGGTGCCTGCCACCATGGCAGCGGCCGTGCCTTGGGCCAGAAGTGTGGCACACTTATAGAACGTATTGGCTGTCTCGATGTTGGGGAAGATGAGGATGTCCGATTCGCCGTTGATGGGACTCTCGAGACCCTTGATCTTGCAGTGTTCCTTGGATAGCGACACATCCAAAGCCAATGGACCGTCGACAATGGCTCCCTTGATTTGCTTCCTCTGCGTCATGGCCGTGATAACGGCCGCATCCACGGACGACTGGACCTTAAAGCTGATGGTCTCTGTGGCCGATACCAAAGCTGCTTTGGGTATTTCGATGCCCAAGGCATGAGCCACCTCGATGGCATATTCCAGGATTTTAACCTTTTCATCGAGATTCGGTTCGGGAATGATGGCCGCATCGGACACGATGATGAGCTTCGGGTAGGCCGGTATTTCCATGACGGCAATATGACTCAGGAGTCCGCCCTTGGGTAGCAATCCTTCCTTCTTGTCCAGTATGGCTTTCATGTATGTAGTCGTTTTGGCAAGGCCTTTCATAAGCATGTCGGCCTGTTTCTCCCTCACAAGGCGGACGGCCTTTTCCGCCGCACTGACATTATCGGCCTGGTGGATGACTTGAAAAAGAGTGCGATCGATTCCTTTTTCCTGGATCACCTTCTCGATGGCCTTTTTATCCCCCACGAGGATCGCCTTCACGATATTCTCTTTTACCGCCCGAGTGATGGCTACGATCGTATCCGGGTCTTCCCCCGATGCGACGGCCACCGTGGGTGTATCACCGGTTTTCACGGTTTCGAAAAGGTCGGTCAATTTTAGAATGGGTTTCAAAAAAACCTCCTTCGACCGGAATCAAGAATAGGTTTTTACCTTTTCCTTGCCACGGAGTACGCGAAGCGCGCCGTATGCCAGCGCCTGCATTTCCTTTTCACCGTGGGAGATAAAAATGCGGCCGATCCATCGGAGTCTTTCTTTGATCAGCCACACGAAATCGTCGTCGTAGGTCAGGCCGCCGGAGAGTACGATTCCGTCTATTTTTCCCTTGAGAACGGTGGCACAGGCGCCCACTTCTTTGGCCACCTGGTACGCCATGGCCTCATACACCAGCTTGGCATTTTGATCGCCGGCTTCCATCAGCTCCTTGGTCTTTCGCATATCATTGGTCCCCAGGTAGGCGACCATGCCGGCATTGCCGACGAGGCGTTTTTTGATTTCTTTTTTCGTATACTTGCCGGAAAAACACAATTCGACCAGTTGACCGGCGGGGACGCCTCCTGCGCGTTCTGGAGCGAACGGACCGTCGCCATCGAAGGCGTTATTGACATCCACGACACGTCCCTTCTCATGGACACCCACGGAGATTCCGCCACCCATGTGTACGACGATAAGGTTCACCTCATCGTACTTCTTCTCCAGCTCTTCGGCTGCCCTCCTAGCAATGGCCTTCTGGTTCAAGGCGTGGAAGATGGATCGTCTTTCCAATTCCGGCATGCCCGAAAGCCGCGCGATGGGCTCCATCTCATCCACGACCACGGAATCGACGATGTAGGCGGCCACGCCGACTTCCTGGGCGATATCATGAGCGATAATACCCCCCAGGTTCGAGGCATGTTCCCCCCATTCGGCCTTTCTCAGATCGTGGAGCATTTTGTCATTGACTTCGTATGTACCGCTGGGTATGGCATGCAACAGTCCGCCCCGGGCGACCACACAGTCGACGGTACGAATATCGATGTTGTTTTTTTCCAACATGTCTTCGATGATTTGCACACGGAACTCGTGCTGATCGGAAATACTGGAAAACTGTTGCAACTCGTCCTCCGAGTGTGAGATGGACGACATGAACAGCTGTCTCTTATCTTCGAACAGGGCGACTTTGGTGGATGTCGACCCCGGATTGATGACGAGTATAAGATACGACTTGACCACTGTCACTTTCCTAATACTTTTTAATCTCTTCTTTGCCCCGCAGGACGCGTAAGACGCCCATGGCCATGGACATCATCTCGTTTTCCCCGGGATATACACGAACCGGTGCTATAAACGAAATACGATCGGTTATCCAGTCGACGAGCATCTGGGAATGCGCCAAACCGCCGGTCAGCAGGATGGCATCGACCTGGCCTTTGAGTACCGTGGCCATGGCTCCGATTTCCTTGGCAATCTGGTAGGCCATGGCTTCGTAGACGAGTCTGGCTTTCTCATCCCCTTGTTCGATACGTTTTTCCACGTCTCTGGAATCGTTGGTGCCCAGATGAGCCACGAGCCCGCCGTTGCCGACGATGCATTTTTTCATGTCATCGAACGTGTACTTTTCAGAATAGCAGAGTTTCACCAAGGAACTGACGGGCAGTCCGCCCGCACGTTCGGGTGAAAAGGGTCCGCCTTCGTTGGCGTTGTTCACGTCGATGATGCGTCCTTTCCGTATCGGACAGATGGAAATACCACCACCCAGATGGGCCACGATGAGATTCAGGTCCGAGTAAGAACGCCCCATCTCCTTGGCCGCCTTGTGGGCCGTGGCCCTCACGTTCAGGGCATGGAGCAGGCTGATCCTCTCCAGTTCCGGGATACCGGACACACGTGCCATCGGTTCGAATTCATCCACAGAGACCGGGTCTACAAAAAAGGCGGACACACCCGCCTGTTTGGCAAATTCGTCGGCCAGAAGTGCACCGATGTTGGAAATATGCTCGGCCTGGACATTGCCCAGCTTGATATCCTGCAGCAGATTGTCATCGACGATATACGTACCGCTTTCCAGCGATTTAAAGGGACCTCCCCTGCCCACCACGGCCGACAGGGAGCTCAGGTCCAATTTTTTCTGGCGAATGACTTCCTCGATGTCGAGACGGCGCATTTCATTTTGTTCGACGGCCCTTCCGAATCCCGAAACCTGGCTCTTATCGTATGCGATGGTCTCATTCCATATTTCTTGTTCATCCTCGAAGCAGGCTACCTTTGTGGATGTAGAGCCCGGATTGATAACCAGAATGCGATGCATGTTTGTGTGACTCACTTTTCTTTCACGACTGCGACCGTCCGGCCGTGAATGCCTCTGCATTCAATGCTTCGGTTCCCCTGGGAACCCTCTCCGAGATGACTTTTTCCCAAACCTTGACCGGAATATCCAACGAATTCGACAGCATGCCCAGCAGAATCGTGTTCACCAGGCGGGGATTTCCCAGCTTCTCGGCGATGGATACAGCATCGATGACCTTTGTACGGGAGACACGTTTCTTGACGGAACCCATCGGATCGTCGGGATAGTCGAATCCTTTCATCGAGGCGATGGGCGGGACGAGCCGGTAATCGTTGATGATGATGGTGCCGTCCTTCTTCAGAAAATGCACCCATCGCAAGGCTTCCGCCTGTTCGAACGCCAGAACCACGTCGGCATGTCCCTGCATGATCAGGGGGGAATAGACTTTCTCACCCATACGCACGTGGCTCGACACCACGCCTCCACGCTGGGCCATGCCATGCACTTCGCTCTTCTTGGCATCATAACCGGCTTCCATGGCAACGGCACTTAAAACCTCGCTGGCCAGAAGCACTCCCTGCCCACCCACACCCACGATGAGTATATTCATGACCTCTTTCATTCAGGACCTCTTCTATCCAGTCCGGATAATCGCCTCTACAGGACATACCTGGGCACACACGGAACAACCGGTACAGAGACTGGCGTCGATGTGTGATTTTGTCAATCCCTTGTCTGTTTTTTCGCTGGATTCACTGATGGCCGGACAACTGACCTTGAGACACGTATGACAACCGATGCATTTGTCGAGGTCGACGGTGAACGGTGTCTGCTGGACACGTTTACGATTCTCGGGCGGGAAAAGCGCGCAGGGACGGTTGGTGATGACCACGGAGAGCTCGTCTGTTTCGATCTCTTCTTTTAAGGTGTTCTTGGTTTGTTCCAGGTTGTAAGGATCGACCACTTTGATACGCTCGACACCCAGAGCCTGGCAAATCTTGGCAAAATCGGCTTGAATGGCATCGTCTCCCCTCAAGGACGCGCCCGTTCCGGGGTGTGTCTGCCCGCCTGTCATGGCCGTGATGGCGTTGTTGGCGATGACCACGGTGATGCCGGCGCCGTCGTTCACGGCGTTCAGAAGACCCGTCATGCCGGAATGGAGAAACGTGGAATCGCCGATGGTGGCGACGATGCCCTTGCCGCTGCCCTTTGTCTTGGCCATGCCCACGGCAACGCCGATGGATGCCCCCATCTCCACGCACGTATCGCCTGCACCCAGGGGCGGCAAAACGCCCAGGGTGTAACAGCCGATATCCGTGGTCACGACCACTTTCAGTTTCTTCAGGGTATAGTAGAGTCCCCGATGCGGACAGCCAGGACAAAAAATGGGCGGCCGTTTGATGACTTTTTCTGCCACAGGAACTTGTATTTTTCTTTTAAGGACACCGGCCTGGATGAATCCTTTTTCCACGGATTCCGGAGACAATTCACCGATGGGCGTCCAGTATGCCTTACCCTCACAGGGAACACCCGCGGCCTTGATCTGCTCCTCGATGAAGGGTTCCAACTCCTCCACGATGAAGAGCTTCTTCACCGATTCGGCCAATGCCTTAATTTTGGTCATGGGTAACGGATAGCTCATCCCCAGCTTGAGGATGGAGGCATCGGGCATCACCTCTTTCACGTACTGATAGGAAATACCGCTGGTGATGACACCGATTCCGTTGGAGCTTTTTTCGAGAACGTTGAGTGGCGTTTTTTCCGAGTACGCCTGGAGTTTTCGCAGCCTCTCCATCTGGAAGGGACGGCGAGCCATCCCGTGTGCCGGAAGAACGACAAATTTCGTCGGGTCGCGCTGGAAGCCCGCCACTGGGAACTCTTTCCGTTCTCCCAGGTTCACGATGCCTTTGGAATGGCACACCCGCGTGGTCATGCGGAAAAGCACGGGCACTTCATACTGGACACTGATATCCAGTGAGGTTCCGATAAACTCTTTGGATTCCTGACTGTCCGACGATTCCACGCACGGATACCCGGCGAATTTGGCGTACGTGCGGTTGTCCTGTTCGTTCTGGGAGGAATGCATGCCCGGATCGTCGGCGCTGACCACGATAAACCCACCCGGAGCCCCGATCAGACTCATGGACATGAACGGATCGGCTGCCACATTCAAACCCACATGTTTCATGGCAACCAAGGCTCTGGCACCTTCGAATGTAGCGCCCATGGCGACTTCGAAGGCCACCTTCTCGTTGGGCGACCATTCACAGTAGATTTCAGAGTACTGGTCGATGTTCTCGATAATTTCTGTGCTGGGCGTCCCAGGATAAGCCGTTGCCACGTGCACGCCGTATTCGTAACAGCCGCGCGCAACCGCTTCATTTCCGGATAACATGGATTTCATGGATGCTCCAACCCTGCCTTCCCGTCTAGAGTCCATCGTAGACGCAGATGGTAACCATACGGATCACTGGTTTTTAATAGAAATAAATATAAGAGCCTATAGAGCCCTTAGCACGTGTACCTTTGAAGCCTCCGACTGCGAGAATGATAACGAAGCCTCTGAAGAGCTTTCTCTTTTATCTGTCGTACTCTCTCTCGGGTTAAATGGAACCTTTCGCCAATCTCCTCAAGATTTAGAGGACGTTCTCCTTCCAAACCAAAATAGAGTTTAATAATGTGAGCTTCCCTGTCTGTCAATGTTGTTAATGCCCTATTGACTTCGACTCGCAAAGATTCATTCAATAACAAATCGTCTGGGGATGACTGACGGTCATCCCGCATGACATCCAATAAGGTTTTATCCTCTCTTTGACTGAAAGGTGCGTCCAGCGAAAGTTGTTTCCCCGAAATGTTCAGCGTATCCAGAACATCGCAGGTTGTTATTTCCAGTTCTTCTGCAATTTCTTCAGCACTTGGCTGTCTCTCGAATTCCTGCTCGAGGGTATGGGAGGCTTTATTGATTTTTTTTAGCGCCCCCACTCTATTAAGGGGAAGACGAACAATCCTCGATTGCTCCCCTAACGCTTGAATGATCGATTGACGGATCCACCAAACT
>CAZTKR010000016.1:0-28822 GCA_964614115.1 uncultured bacterium
TTCTTCCCAAACGATTTCACCGGACATTAGATCCATGCAGCGGAGGGAACATTTTTTCATGGCGTTGCCATGCATGCCGTAGAGATACCCGTCTCTGAGAATGCAGTTGGTCATGTGATTGCACATGTCCTTATGTTCGTAGATTTGTCTTGGTTGATCCTCCGAGATATCAAACAGTGTGCATCCCCTTTTGTATCCAGAGGAAATGAACATATAGTGGCCCGAAATGATGGGATCGGCGATGTTTTCCTCGTGAGGCGTTTTCCACGGGAAGGACCACAGGATGTGTCCGGTTTTTGCGTCCACGGCAAACAGGTCGAGACGGCTGAAAATAGCCACTCTCTCATTGAATGAGCTTCCGTATACCACAGGCGTGGCAAAGCCACAGTTGGCCAACTCGCTCTTCCAGATGACCTGTCCGGTCTTTTTATGAATGGCCAGGCCGGCCTTGCCGGCGTTTAAGATGAGCATATCGCCGCAAACAACGGGCGACCCGGTTAAGCCCCAGTCCGGTTCCAGAGCATAAGAATCGGCCACGATGTTCCTGTTCCAGATCACCTCACCGTTTTTCGCATTGAAACAATAGAGATGACCCGACCGGCTGAGGGTGTATACAACGGCGCCGTCGATGGTCGGGGATATGCGCGGACCGGGCCATCCGCCCTCAGGGCACGGGTATGAAAACTGCCAGATTCTCTCGCCCGTCTCGGCGTTCAAACAGTAGACGATATCTTTGTACGTCGAGTCGCCGCCGGATATCCCTAAGGTGTTTCCCATCGTATAAAGGTAACCGTCCTTTATGGTAACCGGTGAGAATCCAGTTCCGACGTGGGTTTCCCAGAGAATGTGGAGGTTTCCATCCAGAGCCTGGGGATTCCAGCCTGTTTCTGTTGAGATGCCATTCGCGTTGTGACCTCGCCATCTCGGCCAGTCATAATTGGATCGCGAACAGCCGAGCATCCACATTATCAAAAATAGTACAACTGCCAATGAGATTTTTTTTTGAGTCATCGTACACCTCCAGATAAGTTTAACTCGTTATGAAAACATCAATTGAGGAAAAAATAATACACATCAGTTTAAAAAATCTTATATTGTATCATCCCAAAACTATTAAATATAAATAGATAGGCGACGCACAAAATAAAATATATTTTTAAGCGAATATTGCCTCTTGTTGAAAAAGCCCTTGAATCATATACTAATAACAACGGTAATATTCCAAGAACAGGCCGAACTCCCAAATTATCAGATACAAAAGTCAATACCTCGTGTCTCTAGACTGAGTTTTTATCCAGCGATAGTGAAAACAGACTATACGATATGTTGCGTAAATCATTTACATTCTCGATTAATGATCTTATAGCCCGGTCAGATTTCAATTGAAGAAGGATTGAACCCCTTTTCTCCGTAGAAACGATGCCGGGGGCGAAGATCTCTGGCGTCAAGCCCGGAGGGGGCTGCCCGAAGTAATCGCATGAGAAGGACGAGAGACTGTCCGACTGTCCCGTATGTCCGGAAGAATATACCATCCAAAAGGACGTGAGTAGGATGAATGGCCACCAGTGTGGACTGTATTTTTTTGAAGCGTTCATGTGGCCCCTAATTTTTTTCGTCGCTCTTCTTGATCCATAGAAAATAACACGGAATGCCCAAGAGGACAGTGATTACGGCTACCGAGGATTCGACGGGACGGTTGATGTAAGCCACGATCATGAGCGTCAGGCTGGCTGCCAGGTAAAACAGCGGAACGAAAGGATACCCCCAGACCCGGACAGCCTTCCCGTTGCCCACACCGCGTTTTCGTGCGATAAAGATGCCCGTGATGGCGATCCAGGGGAAGATGCTCAAGGAAAAGCCGAGATACACCAGTAGTTGTTCATAGGATCCGATGAGGAGCATGAAGATGGCCAGTGATCCTTGTATGATGATAGACCTACCGGGCACCCGGTATTTGCGATGCACTTTTGAAGCAAAGGGAAAGAAAAGGCTGTCTACAGCCATGGCGTAATACACCCTCGGTCCGATCATGATGAAGGCGCTCAGGGAAGAGAGGAGGGCGGTTCCGATGAGGATGCTCAAGCCGGCTCCCATCCAGGGGCCGTATGCATGCACGGCGGCCCGCTCTGCCACCGTGATGGTTCCCTTTAAATCATCGTAAGGAACCACGTGAAAGATGAACAGGTTCACGGCAAGATAGAGCAGAATGACGATGACCGTGCCTATGAGCAGGGATCGCGGCAGTGTCTTCCGGGGATTCCTCAGCTCTCCGGCGATGTACGCACTGGCATTCCAGCCGCTGTAGGCGAACATAACCAGCATCATGGACGAGCCGAAGGCCATACCCTCCACCGATTGGCTTGTCGGAAATACGATGTGGGAGCCCTGACTGCCTGCAAGGATGAATCCCGTGGACGCAAACCCCAGCACGAGGACGATCTTCAGTCCGGTCAACACGTTCTGTACGCCGGAACCCAGACGAATGCCGACGTAATGAACACCCGTGAACACGAGGATGATGAGGATGGCTATCGCTTTTTTCGTTAGGATCAGATGGATTGGATTGAGTCCCGAAGCCGTATCGCCCAGGCCTGCGAATAAATAGGAAACAAAACCGTAGGCCGAGGCAGCGATGGGCACCGAAAAACCGACGACAAAACTGATCCATCCGGTGAGGAATCCCAGAACGGGATGGAAGAGTTTCTTCAGGTAGACGTATTCGCCGCCCTCATCGGGCATGCGTGTTGCGAGCTCGGCGTAACACAAGGCACCGGCCAGAGCTATAAATCCACCCAACAGCCAGCAAAAGATCACCCACCCGGAATCGGGCAGGTTGGCGGCCATGATACCCGAGGTTGTGAAGATTCCGGCGCCGATCATGTTGGCTACGACGATGGCCGTGGCCGTCACAAAACCGATTTTTCGTTCGACCTGGGTGTTCTGATTGCTGGAGGGATTGGCTGCGTCCAAAATATGGCCTCATGAGCGTTGCATTTATCGTACTTTGGGGCGGAAGATGTAGATGTTGTCGTCCGGCAGGTACGTTTCAATCCGCATGACTTCGAATCCTGCCTGTTGAGCTTGTTGGATGAGCGTTTCCTTAGGTGTTGAAGATTGGGGAGGAGCACCCGATTTTTCAGGATCGCGTTCCACTATGGCCAGAATGCCGCCGGGTTTCAGGCTAGGCAACGTGTTTTTGAGAACGGGGATGGGATTTTCCAGATGGTGATACACGCTGATCATGAATGCGATGTCCAGGGAGTCTCGGGGCAGGTATGGATCGTTCACGTCTCCCAGTATCGTAGTCACATTATGGATACCGTGTTTCTGGCATCTCCGTTTCAGGTAGTCCAGTGCTGTTTTATCGATGTCTTCGGCGATGACGCATCCCTCGGGCCCCACCCGGTCGGCAAACCAGACGGCCAGACGCCCTCGTCCGGCACCGATGTCGCCGATGGTCATGCCCGGCTTCAGACCGATGGCGTCTATAATCTTCTCGGGTTGCTGGAGTCGATTCAGACGACGTTCGCCGGGCTCCACGGGTATGTTTGTGTTTTGTGCGTCAGCCCGACCAAACATCATAGTCAGAATGACGATACAGTGTAAGATGATGTTGATGTATTGTTTTTTCATCCGATAGTCCGATCGCATTCTTATCCAGTAGTAAGCATCCTGGATGGCAGTCGGTTTATACCTCCATTGTGCGACACGAGCCATCCCAACTTATTTCGGACGGCAGATATAGATGTAATCCATTTTAAGCAAGTCGTCTATTCGGATGACTCGGTAGCCCGCTTCGTCGAGCTGTTTCAGCATGTCGTTCTTCGGTGTGGAATGGTGATTGTCCAATCCCGATTTTTCGGGATCGGCATCGACGATGGCCAGTATGCCGTCGGGTTTCAGGCTGGGGCGAATGTTCCGCACGAGTTCCACTGGTTTATCCAGATGATGATACACGTTGATCATGAACGCGATATCCAGGGATTTTTCCGGCAGTAACGGGTCTTCGATTTCGCCAAGAATCGTCTCCACGTTGGTGATACCATGCTGCTTGCAGCGCCGCACCAGATGGGCCAGGGCATCCTCATCGATATCGTTGGCATAGACCTTTCCTTTTGGGCCTACTCGGTCGGCAAACCAGACGGCCAGACGCCCTTCTCCCGCGCCGATATCGCCGATGACCATGCTCGGTTTCAGCCCGATGGCATCCATGATCTTCTCCGGAGGCTGGACTTGGTTCAATCTCCGTTCCCAGGATTCGACAGGAATCCTTTTTTCCTGACCGAAGGTTCCCAGGACCATCCAAAGCAAGATCCAAAAAATAAATTCTATCTTCCTCATTCCCATCGTTTTCATGGGTCACATCACTCCGATTTGGTGCTTAGTGATGGGGGGTCATCGATGGGTCTGCAGATGTATACGTTTTCTCTTTCAAGAAATGTCTCGATTTCTACGATTTCGTATCCGGCTTGATCCAGGTATTTGAGGATTTTTTCCTTCGTTAAAAAATGATACCTGTCAACGGAATACTTATCAGGATCCCGATCGATGATACCCACATGGGCCCCGGGTTTCAGGGCTCGTTTAACGTTTTTCATGAAGGCCACGGGTTTCTCCAGGTCGTGGAATACGTACATCATGACCACCATGTCCATTTGCTGAGCAGGAAACAGGGGATCTTCCACCTCGCCGACGATGGTTTCGATATTCTTGATACCCTCTCTGTTGCATCGGTTTCGGATGGATCGGAGCACGCTTTCATCGATGTCGTTGGCATATACTCTACCCGTTTCCCCGACCCGCTTGGACAACCAGAACGTGAAGTATCCCTGGCCTGCGCCGGCTTCACCGATGATCATTCCCGGTTTTACACCCAGGGAGTCCATGAGCCGTTCGGGTTGCATTTGCTGGTCGCGGTAGCTGTTCTGGCCAGTCGCGATTTGTACGGCGATCAATAAGAAGATGAACAGAGATATTCTCAGCGTTCGACGTTTCATCATGATTCTAACCTCGGTCACGGGTTTTTATCGCAAAGACGATTTCCTCGATATTATTTGCCCTTCTATAAAGATGTATTAAATAATGAAAAAAACAAAACCATAGTGATAAACACCCTGTTATGAGTGATGAATCTTCATAAGATGAGTTTGAATACCCGGTCAAAAATGTACTTTATTCACTCGGACAGCTATGGATTTACTCTTCGTGCTTTTTATCCAAGATGTATTCACTCACCATCCGCTCGAGAACATCCAGAGGCGCCACTCCAGATTCCAAGACAACATGGTGAAATTCTTTGATGTCGAATCTCGATCCAAGTTCCTGTTTGGACCGTTCCCGCAATTCGAGGATTTTAAGCTCGCCGATTTTATAAGCGCAGCCCTGACCGGGCCATACGATATGCCGATCCACGGAGCCGTACGAGGCCCAGCCGAGGTTTTGCAGCATATACCGATATGCGTCTTCTCGAGTCCATTTCTTGTAATGAAGTCCTGTATCCACGACCAGACGAACGGCTCGCAGCAGTTCGGAGTTGAGGTAGCCCAGCTTTTCATGATCATCCTCGAACCATCCGTTTTCCAGAGCCAGCCGTTCGGCGTACAGTGCCCATCCTTCGATATACGCCGTGAAGAAGAGTAGATTCCGGAAAAGTCGATTCTCGCTCGATTCCTGACTAATGGCAATCTGAAAATGATGCCCAGGGATGGCCTCGTGGTACGTGAGCGTCTTCATGTTCGGTTTGAAAGGAGGATGGGACAGGTTGGCGTAAAACACGCCTTTGCGCCTGCCGTCCAGGGAGGCGCGCTGGTAATGAGCAATGGATGTCGATGCTTTAAATTCAGGAATGGCCCTGACCTCCACGCGGGTCCTTGGGATGAGGGAAAAGTACTGGGGAAGCCGTTTTTCAGCCTCATCGATGATGGCCTGATAATCCTTTAAGGCTTGTTTTTTCCCCTTCTTCGTGTCTGCGTAATAGAATTCCTCCTGCTTCTCCTGCCAGCATCGCTGCCAGTAAATTCGCAACATGTCCAGGAAAGAGACATTCGTGCCGATGCCCATGGCAATCAAAATCTCCATCATTTCTTTCTGGATGCGGTGAACCTCTTGAAGGCCCATCACATGGATTTCTTTCGGGGATAGATAACTCGTGGTGTGGAATCGAAGGCAATACCGGTAAAACGCCGCACCGTCGGGCAGCTTCCATACACCGGCCCGGTCGTCGGCCATCAGAACCAATCCGTGGAGATGATCGATCATTTTCTGGTAGGATGGGTAGACATCGTCCCGGATGGCTGTCTCCGCCTGTTCCAGAAGGTCTTTTTTTATCTCTTTTTCGATGGAGCCGAGCTCATCCAACCGCTCTTTCAACGAAGTATAGAGCACATTCTTCTTGGGTTTTTCACGAATAAAATCCGACATGACCGTTTCCGTTTCCTGGATGACGGCTCTGGGAGGCCATATCCCTCTATCCTTCCTCACCTGTAATTGTTCGAGCATCTGATGGAACTTCATCGGATATTTTTTTAGGCGGGACAGATAATCCTGAACGTCCTGGAGCGATTCGATGGCGTGGTGCTCTGTCATCAGGGTCGTCAGGTGGCTGTGGATTCCGAACAGGGTATGGATGAGGTAAGGATGGTATCGAAATTTCTCCCCCTCAAGTTTTCGGTCGATGTGCCAGAGGAGGCGTTCTCGGTCCAAGCGCTGCGACGGCGTCAATGAATCCGGTTCGAAGCCTTCCAACCGGCTCTGGTACCGGTGATACCGTGCATACTCTTCCGACTCTGCCTGAATCGATACGTCCGTCAGTTCATCATTGCGGATGGAAACGCCCATCACTTCTGTGACCCCAAGCTGGGTGGCATATTCCGGATCATGCTCCATCGATTCTCGGAAGAAATCCTGAAAAACCGCTTCAATCGTTTCGACGCTCTCTCGTTGAGCATGGAATGAATATCCGGTGAGGAGCAACGCGGATATCGATAGGACGATATAAGTTGTCCTTTTCATTCCGGGTTCTTCTTTAATTTTTCAGACTGGAGGTAGGCAGGGACACGCGATAGAGATTCTTGTAGTTTCTGTACAGGGATAAGAGGATGTTTCTCTCTGCGATGTCGAACAGGCTGGACCATTGGGTACCGGAACGTTCTCCACCCACTGAGAGTGCCTTTAAGAGGGACATTCCCTCCTGCTGAGTGATCTTCCCCTCTTTTTCTTCCAGTGTCTCGAAGGCTTTTTTATATCTCCGGCATCGCTTCTGGCGTTCTTCCTGGGATCGTCCGAACAAGGGACTGTTGGTAACCACCTGCCAGGGTTGCACGTTGGGCATGATACGCCAGAGGCCCTCGTGGTATTCGACGATGACAGAACGACCCGATGCATCGCAGATGAGGATATGATGGGAACAGATGTCCGGGCCGGCGTCAAAGACCCGGCAGCGCTTACATATAGCGACGGCCTCGTCGATGTTGCTGGCGTGATCCAGGATTTCCCGAATCCAGAGGGTGACGAATACGGGTCTCTGTTCTGCGTCGGGTACGGTCTGTACGCCTTCCAGGTAGGCCAGGGCTGTCACGACACCGCGCGCATTCATGCCGCCGGCCGAGAAGAATGGGGCGTAGAGAATGCGGGCCCGATCTTGGGCAGTCAGGGTATCGGGATCGATCACCTTATCGAAACCGAAATCGTTGAGTCTGGAAAACGCGATGGAGGCATACCCATCGGAAGGTCGGTACAGCCCGATGAGAACGCCGCATTCCGGGTTGTCGAAATTCCTGCCGTATAAGGGTCTGGCCGAATCGCCCAGGGCTGTGAACAGGCTGCACTCTCTCCGAGAAGGTTGAGAGTTAAATCCGTTCAGCACCGTTTGATTCTGTTTTTCCAGCCTTTTCCCATAGTCCCCGTAGTATCTCAACATATACAGGCCGTCCACGCCATCGACATTCTGAAAACTCTGACATGTCCTGGCCGAATCGCTGCCCGCATCGATGAAGGGAAATTCAAGATCGGAGACACGTTGCTGTTGCCCACACGTGAAAACTGAAGGGATGCAAAGAATGAGGAGCAGAGGAATTTTCTTAACGATATATCCCATCCATCGATGGTTAAACATGATTGTCCTTTTTGGCTACGGATTCTTGAGCTTTTTGATGTTCTCCGCGGCTCCCGCGTTCTGGGGATTCAGGTCCAGTGATTTCTGGTAGTTTTCGATGGCCAGCGCGTTTTCTCCTTTATTCATGTATGCTTCTGCCAGGCTATCGTACACGTTCCATGAATTGGGATAAGCCAGCACGTTGAGTTTGAAGATTTCGATGGCATCGTCAATATTCCCGGATTGAAGGTACTGATAGCCCAGTCGGTTCATTCGGTTCTCACGGAATAAAATCGCTTCGGAGTTTTTCTCCCGGGAAGACAAGAACACGTTCACGGCCTCGGCGATACCCTTGGATTCAAGAATGACGAAGAACGGCTCTTCCTTTAGAAATTGGAGCACCTGTTCATTGAAAGCCTCGGGTCGCTCCAGGGGAACGAGATGTCCGGCCCCCGAAATAACAATACGCCTGGCGTTGGGAATACCCGCTTCGATGGCACCGGCATGGGCATGGACATCGGGTATGTCGTGCTCGCCGACGACGATGAGTGCGGGCACGTTAATCTCGTGTAATCTACCCAGGGCAGGGCTTTCGGGCCCCAGGATCAGGCGGTTTTTCGATAGATCGGCGTCATGGGGATTGGCTTCGATAATCTGACGAACCCTTTCCTTTACCGCCGTGTTCTGAGGGGCGATTTCATAGGGATCATCGGTGTACCAGTACCTCCTGAATGCATCCGGATCGTTCCAGGTGGACGGATGGAGATGCCCTCCCCGTGAAAAGAAATGATCGGTATAGGTGAATCCACTGACTACGGAGCCCACCAGGACCAGAGAGGCCACTCTGTTGGGATGGGCCAGGGTGAAATCGATGGCCAGGCCGCCGCCGGCAGACATTCCCATCACGATGGCCTTGTCGATATCCAGTTTGTGGAAGAGTTGGTGCAAGTCTTCGATATTGCTGTACGTCTTTTCGGGTTGGGGTGATCGGCCGTAGCCACGACGGTCGTAACGAACCACGTCGTAATTCTCGTAAAAAACGGGGAACTGTTCCTCCCAGATCACGTGATGGACAAGTCCGTCGTGGATGAGAACGATGGTTTCTCCTTGACCGGCGCGTTCGTAATAGATTTTACCGTCTTCGACTTCCACGAAACCGGATTGGATCTGGATCTGCTGTGACCGCGAATCGATGTTATCAGTCATGTCGTTCCTCGACCACGCTAATGAATAACCAATCGTGATGGTTACCCATAACACTATCAGATACGCCACGTTTTTCATTTTTTATTCACTCCTTATATAATCGTCAATGGTGTATGGATGACACTGATTTAATACGGATCGTAGACATCGCTATGTTTCCTCATGTGGGTCTTACGTCGGAAGCCCTGTTTTACCCGTGATCGGATAAAACGGATGTTCAGGAGACGCTCATTCGCTCCGATGCCAAGCACTCTTCGTCTTTTATCCTATGTACGAATAGGGGATGTTTAAACCCTTTGTTGCAAACACAGATAAGATTGCCGGAGTAATCATCGTACGGAAAGCAAGTCCTCGGATATCGGTCGATTTACAATCCCGGAGAGTCTTTCCCCTCATCCGAGAACAGGGAGGGGATGTCCACCGACTTTCTTCCCTGCTTCAGCTCTTTTTCTAAATCGATTTTGATGCAATGCTCAAAATCGTATAAATGATACAGATACACGATGCCGTTTTTCAAATCGAATATGTTGGAATAGACGGTGGCATACCGACCTTCCTGATGCGTGGCATCGAGGATATCACGGATGAAGTCCACGGACAAATCGTCGGTTTGACTGAACATGGAATCGGCCGTGTTGTACCGCCAGCACGGATAGTTCCCGTCCGGGTATTCGGAGATGACGAAGTTCGTGGAAATCTGGTAATCACCCGTCTTCTTGACGAACTGCACCTTGCCGTTGCCCCATTCGACGACCATGGAGGCTCCGGTTCGGTCGGCGATGGGGAAGCGGGCTCTTCTCAAGGAAGGCACGTTGTATTTTTCGAAGAATGCAACGGCATCCTCGACGGTTGCGCACTCGGCGAGTATCTCATCCATCAACGAACCTGAGAATTTCGGCTTTCCTTGGGTGGATTCCCAATCGGTGGGTGCTATGGCATTGGCGTCGATGAAAAGCCCCTGGTCGTTCATGCCTCCCTGGGCGAAACCGAAATCCCGGTCGAACCCGAAGCACACCCGGCCGTACTCCCCTTTCGACGCGGGGATGAACCACATCTTCGTCTTTCGATTTTTCCAGTCCTCGTTGTTGCCGACCAGCACGATTCCGTTCTTAGATGCCATGACGATGGTACAGGCACGGGTAATCGTTTGGTTGAGGACGAAAACAACGGTCAAGAAGAAAATACAGCGTCGCACAGCACACTCCTACTCGTTCAGTTCTTTGAGTTTTTGCCTGGCATACTCGTTGGCCGGGTTGAGGTCCAGCGATTTTTGAAAATTCTGGAGCGCCCGTTCCTTCTGTCCAGTCATCATGTACGCTTCTCCCAAGTTTTCATAGGACAGATAGGAGTCCGGGTAACATTCAGCGTTGATTTGAAAGAGCGTAACGGCGTCCTCGAAGCGTTCCTGATTTAAAAGGACATACCCCATCCTGACGAGCGTTTCTTCTGGAAGAGATTCATCGAATCCGTACAGTTCAGCCAGGGCGTTTAATTTTTTCTTCGCATGGTCAGGCCCGTCTTTTATCATGCGTTCGACATGAATCAATTCCGAGAATAGTGTCTCCAGCCCGGAATGGGAGGTCCTCAGGTCGATGGTGTAATGATCTTCTGTTTCCAGGCGAACAAAGTGCCAATCCAGCCCTTTCAGTTCCTTCCTTTTCAAGAGTGCCGCAAATCGGGGTACTTCGACTTTCGCATCGGGCCTGTCCCTGCCTCCGACGGTCATGTAGAGGAATTGACGGGAGGCCAGGCCGTGCTGAGGATAGTCTTCGACAAGCTGGAAAATGAAACTCGCATCCTCTACCAGGTAGGGACTGCTGGCGATGGTGGCATCGAATAGCCCTGGACGCGTAAAAAGAGCATGAATGCAGAACACACCCGTGGCGCACCAGCCTTTGATTATGCGATAGGGAGTGGTTCTGTATGTGTTATCGATGAAGGGAATCAGTTCCTCTTCCATAAACTTGAGAAAACGGTCGGCCCCTATGACGGGATCGTCCGACGTGCTGCTGTAAGAGAAGTCCCGCCGCCGGTCGGTGTTGGGAATGCCGACGACGATCATCGGCGGAGCATGGCCGTATTCGGCCAGGAAACGAACGACAGCGACCGTGGGATGGTAATAGCGTTCGGCATCCAGTGTATAAAGCACAGGGTATCGCGTCTCCGTCTTGTGATAATTGGCAGGGCAGGAGACGAAGAGCGTTCGTTTTTCATTCAGAATTTTAGATTCCATGTCGAGGGATCGTCCCATCACGCAATCAGTCTCGTCCTGCTGGGCCATAGCCGGATTGTGGATGGAGCCTGCGAGAACAGAGATTACAGTTATATAAAGGGATGTTTTCGATGAGATCATTATTTTCCACCCATTCAAATTCGTCAATTCTCCTGTAGCCGTTTCAGCTGTTCGACAGCGTTCTGGTTCTCGGGATTCAGTTTCAGTGATTTTTCATAATACTGTATCGCCAATTCTGTCTGTCCGGTATTCATGTATGCTTCGCCCAGGCTGTCGTAGACGTTCCACGATTCTGGAAAACGCTCGACGTTGATCTTGAATATTTCGACGGCAGCGTCGAGGTTGTTCCCCTGCAGGAACTGGTAACCCAGGCGGTTGAATTCCGTCTCATCGAAATAGAATGTGGACTCTTTTTGTTCGGTGATTTCTCGGTATCGCTTTAATGCAGACGCCACGTCCGAGGTGTCGATGACACGGCGCATTTCATCGGCTGCCGACTGAAATTCATGGATACGGTACCAGACATACCGAAGGTTCGTCTGGTGTTCGCGACGGAGCCGATCTGTTTCTATGCCGGAATTTTCAAGGTAGGTAAACTTCTTATCGTAGGAGAAACGATCCTGAACGGCCTCCAAATCCAAACCCTCCTCGTTGGCGGCGTTCAAGCTTTCCCACATATCGACGAGGTAATCACGCCAGAGGGCGATAAATTGGCGGGTCATCCTCCTGTTATGGCAGTCGTATACCCACTGGAGATCGTCCTCGTTCCGGAGCACGTCGTTCAAGACCTCCATCCAGCGGGGTGCGTCGAAACGGCTGGAAAAGGCAATAAACATGGAACCGTAATAGAACAGGTCTCCTGTGAAGAGGATCTTTTCTTCGGGACAATGAATGATAATATCATCTCCGGCATGGAGTCCCTCGCCAAAATAATACAGGTTCAGAGTCAGGTCGCCCATGTCGAGCGTCATCCGGTCGTTGAACGTGATGGTTGGAAGGGTCAGTACGTAGTTTTTCTCCAGGTCATCCAGCATGATATGTCCCGTTGATAAGTAATCCTGGAGGCGAATGGCCTGCTCGGAGCCGGGTTCGGCGGCTTCCAGTTGATTCGCCCATTGGACCATTCGATTCTGCCGACGGTCTTCGACATA
The DNA here is from genome assembly GCA_964614115.1 of uncultured bacterium. Taxonomy (GTDB): domain Bacteria; phylum Zhuqueibacterota; class QNDG01; order QNDG01; family DSAB01; genus CAZTKR01. The sequence goes on from CAZTKR010000016.1 coordinate 12,683, forward strand.
ATTCAACCTGTCCTCATCGAACTGACGCATTCTCTGGGGAGTGGTATCGTGGGCGATGATTTCCGCGTCTGGAAAAACCTGATTACCGCTGGTATGGTCGCTGTGGAAGTGGGTGTTGATGATGTAGGAAAAGTCATCCCGGCCGAACTCGCGCTCGATGATTTTCCGGTATCTTTTAGTGAGGGTGGGGGCCTTGCCCGTATCGATGATGATAAGACCTTTCTGAGATGCGATGGCTGCCACCTGATCGAAATAGATGTTACCGGCTTTTACGATTAAAACACGGTCGCTGTATCTCTCGAATTCGATGGGTACGTCGTCCTGTGCCATAAGGCTGATGGCAGGAAGGACGAAAACAATAAAAAGGTAAACGAGAACGGCTTTTTTCATTCTCATCGGGTGTGCCTCCCCTTTTATGATTGTAACTTAATCATTTTCTTCCAGTCTTCTGATCCTTTCTTCAGCGTTTTTATTTTCAGGATTCAATTCCAGACTTTTTTTATAGTATATGATGGCAAGGTCTGTTTGACCGTCGTTCATGTACGCTTCGGCCAGGCTGTCGTAGACGTTCCATGAATCGGGATAGGCTTCGACGTTGAGCTTGAATATCTCGATGGCTTCTTTGATTTTTCCCTGGCCCATCAGACGATAGCCCATGCGGTTGAATTCGCTTTCTCCAAAAAAGTACTTCTGGGAGTCGTCCTGTTTCAATTCGTCATATTTTTTCTTGGCTTCCTCGATTCCGGATTCATCCAGTGTGAGTTCCACGACGGTGGCAGCCGATACGAAGAGCTGTCGCCAGAAGGCCTCGACGTTCCCACTCTGGTAACGCTGGAGTCTTTCCTCCGTATGGCCCAACTCTTTCAGGTAGTCGAATTTCGGCCCCAGAGGAAAACGGGCAAGCACCTGATCAAACGTAAGGCCCTCGTCTTTGGCCCGGTTCACTCCCGTCCACAGATCGACGATGTAGTGTCGCCACAGTTCGAACTTTTCCCGGCTCCACGGTTTGCGGTGACCGGGAATCACTCGGCTCACATTATCTTCACCGTCCAGTACCGTGCTCAGCACATCGATCCAGCGGGGAATGTCCAGTATGGGTTGACCCGCAAAAAGGGGGAGCCAGCCGATATCCAGAAACAGGTCGCCGGTGAGCAGGAGCTCTTCTTCGGGAATTTGAATGAGAATGTCTGCGATGGAGTGGGCCCGTCCGAAGTAGAAGAGTTTCAGGGTCATGTCCCCCAGATTCAATGTCAACCGGTCGGTGAACGTCATGGACGGTGGTGTGGATACGAAGCCTTCGGCAAGACCCTTCTGCAACCGCTCTCGAAAGGCTATATCAGCACGGAGATTCTCTGCTTCCTCGGATTTGGCATCGGCCTGTTGGAGGCGTTCCGTCAGATCCTGGATGATTCCTTGGGTACGGGATACGAGGTTGCGGGCATCCGCCTCGTCCCCGAGCAAAGCCTCCACACAATTATCATGCCCTACGATGGTTACATCGTTGAAGACCTGGTTGCCCCAGGCATGATCCCAGTGATAATGGGTGTTGATGACATAAGCGAAGTCATTCCTGCCGAATTCTTTCTCGACGATTTTTCGGACGAGGCCCGCCGTGTACGGAGACCCTGTCACGTCGACGACTACCAATCCCTTTTGGGAATTCAGGGCGATGATGATGTTCTCCATGGGCGAGATCTCCGTGAGGAGGAGAACCCGGTCGCTCAACTTCTGGATTCGGAAAGGGGCTTCCGCCTCCGTCTCTGCATGCGTCTGTGCGATGCATGTCGAGAGAAGGAGGATGACGAGTGCCGATTTCAGGATTTTCATGGGTTGACCTCTTGGATTCTTGATTTTATGATTCATCCGGTTTTTAACGTCGGATTACCTTTATCTTTACCAGGGGTTACGCTCTACATGACCAGGACGCTATATCTTCATTAAGATTTTTTTCTCCGTGCTGGGATGGGTGATTATCGTTGAAAACATTTCTTTTCCATCTGCTCTCGGAAGGCGATGACATTGTTGAAGATGGCCTGGGACTCTTTTTCATATCTGTCCACTTCGTCGGGGCGCATGTGCATCAGGATGATCTGTTTCGGCTGGATGTACTGTCGGATGATGACTTGGCCCACAGAATCGGCAATCATAAAAGGATCGATGAAAGCGATATCGATGCCCGCATTCTGGAGTTGAAAGGCTTTGAAATACTCCAGATTGGATGAAGGTGCGATGTCGGCCCCTTGCGAGAGCAGGTATGCGGCGATATCCTTGTGACCGCGGAAAGCCGCGATATGGAGCGGCAAGTCTCCGTCTGTGTTGGGCGTATGTATCGTGCTTGCATCGCCGGCCACGATGATCTTCACGCTGTCGATGTTTCCCCTGCCGATGGCTTCAAACAGGGACTGGCTGTACGCCGATGTGGCCATGGCATAGATGACGAACGCCATCCAGAGGTGCAGCCATTCGCGTTTCATTCTTTCCTCCCTCTTATTCCGGTTTTTAGTGAACGAACACGGTCTGCCTTAATTTTCATGTTCTGTCATAAGGTTCTCATCACGATAGACGTATCGATTCCCACGATTTTGGGCACAGATGACCCGGGTTTTTAAGCCATCCTTTTCAACCATACCAGCGATCGTCCGAAACATATACTCGCTTCCGCCAGCTTGCATGGGGAGTATAAATCGCGGACTTATTTTTCGCAGGGCGATCAGGGCTTCCCCATCGTCCACGGGATTGCCGGCGATTATGAAGAAGAGGTCGATGTCCTGGTTAAAGCCGATCCGTACGCACAGAGAAAAAGAAGGATCTCGATGAGCCGTTTGATGCCGTTGTATCGGCTATTTCGCGATCTCACTCTGAATGCCTTCTTCACTGATTCGTATGATCCTGCCAGTCCCGATGGGGACGTAGTTATCACCGTAGGCCTCCTGGAACAGCGTGATCTGACGGTCTCCGGTGCAATGTGTGGCACCGCATTTCTGTACGCCCATGTCGCGAAAGGATTGTATGATCTCATGGACCTGATCGTCGGTGTGCTGCATCAGGTGGAATCCGCCAAAGACCAGCAGGATTTCCTTGTCGAACATCTCCTTCGCTTTTTTCAGGATGTTGACGATCCCCTGATGGGAGCATCCCGTGACGATGACCAGCCCCTGGCTCGTGTTTACGATGAGGGATTGTTCTTTGATGTGATCGCCCATCTGGCCCGTCAGGAAGACGTCTTTGCATATTTCCACGGGTTCGTTGACAGGAACGACCGATCCATTCGCCTGCTCTACTTGTCTGACGAAATCATAGGGAAAAGAATACAGGGCATAGACCGGCGGCTTGGCGTTTCTCTCCAGCGCTTCGTAAAGCCCGCCGGTGTGATCCCAGTGGTTGTGGGAGATGACGATTTGATCAACCTTCTCCAAATCGACTTTCAGGAAGTCGATGTTGTGCATCAGGACGTTGGCGTCCCCTCCGGTGTCGAAAAGAATCGTCTTTTCCGTGCCTTCGATAAGGCATGAAAATCCCCACTCGGCTTGTGTGCCTTCGGCGGCCACGTAGTTGTCGTACAGCACGGTCATTTTCACAGGATCGGTCTGCCCGGTCTTCGATCCACCTTTGGCTGACACACTGGATTTTGGTTCACTATTCTGATTATCCATGATGGCACCTTTTTGCTTTAAAATGTCCATAATCTGTCCGTAACCGGCCTGTGCGGCGTATCCCAGGGGCGTCCTGCCGATGTTGTTCTCGGCTTTTACATCCGCCCCCTTCTGGATTAAGAGTTCCACGGTGGCTCGGTCTCCGGACCAGGCCGCACCGTGGATGGGTGTATCACCGCCCTGATCTCTGGCATTGACGTCCATCCCTCCATCCAGCAGTATGCCCACGATTCCACTGCATCCGTAATTGGCCGCGATATGAAGAGGGGTATGGCCCGTGGCATCCTCCAGTCCAATATCCGCTCCATGATCGATGAGCCGTTTGGCCATGGATGTCTGGCCCTCACTGCAGGCCAGATGAAGGGGTGCATTGCCGTCCACGTCCTTGAGGTTGACATCTGCTCCGTTGGAAATCAGCAGATCGGCCACATCCTGATGATCACGCCAGATGGCATAGGTCAACGGCGTCCTGGCGAATCGATTTTGAACATCAGCATGGGCGCCGTTTTCGATGAGCAGGCGACAGAGGTCAAGATTGCCGCTGGCTGCGGCGAAGAACAGGGATGTCCGGCCGTTGTTTTCTTCGGCATGGACATCGGCTCCCTCTGAGATCAGGAATCGGGCGGATGGAAGGAATCCCCGGGAGCATGCGAAATGGAGGGCCGTCATGCCCCTGTTATCCTTGGCATTCACGTCCATCCCTCTGGCAAAAAAAAGCGCCATGATGTCATCGTGACCGCCGGCAGCTGCGTTGTGCAGCACGTTGCTTCCTTCGTTATCGGTTGCGTTCAAGTCCGCTCCCTTTTCCAGGAGGCATCGAACGATTTCTGTGTGACCCTGAAGCGAAGCCAGGATGAGGGGCGTGAGGTTCCTTTCGTTCCTGGATTCCAGCACATCGGGTTTCTCAGCCAGGATGGCTCTTACTGCATCGATGTTGCCCTGCTGAATGGCCTGGTGTATATTCTGGGCCATGCCTAATCCTGTGATGACGAGGATGAGGGGCAGAGTGATGAGTCGTCGGTTCATTTTTTCTTCCTCCGATTTCTTATTCTATAAAAATATTTAAATGCATGAAGCCGATGGTATAAGATGAAAAACCTGTCACTGTCTTAATTCGTCGTTCTTATGGCGGTCTGTATTGAAAATCCATGTCGAAGCGTGCATTCATCGGGATCGCTGATACGGTTTTTGTCCAGAAAGATCATGTCCGATGATGAACGGACTGCTTGGATGATTCTCCCGTTGATGACGACGATATCCACGAAACCGAATCCCGTGTTCGACCCTTCGATAAGAAGACGTCGATGGGGGCGATAATCCCATCGTCCGGATGGGGAGTCGTCCATTCTTTGCAGGAGATGGAACAGGGGGGATAGAGGAGTTCGATGACACGGTTTTGACCCATGTTCCCTTTCTCGCGATCCATGCAACCCTTCGGTTTAATTTACAATGGGGATGGGAACGTTCATAATCGGATTCGGTAAGGGGTGTATCCGATCGATGAGAGGTTTAAAGGTTCGGATTTTCCCATCCGTGTTTGACCGTTTGTCGAGGGAATCTACCGTTTGCCTATTTTACGCTCTTTCATGTTGTAAAGTTCTGTATATTCTTCCTTGTAAATTCATCGCGAATTATTATCTTATTGATGGAAACGTAATGAACAGACTGAAGGTATGATGAACGTAGTGTTTAGACCTAAAAACAATACCGCCTTCTGGACTCTCCAATTATCGGGATGGGGCCTTCTAACCCTTTTTGAGTTTTTTTTCTATGTTTATCCTCAGCAGTCCGATTTGAAATCGATCGCCGGCTTTTTCGTCACGTACGTGGTGGGTTTTGCCATCAGTGTGCTGTTACGTTATCATTTTCGACACATCCGTTATCAATCGCGTACGATGCTTTCGCTTTCGGTCATCGTGGTGTCGACGGCCATTCTGGCATCCGTACTCTGGCGTTGGCTGGACGTAGCTTTGAGTATCCCGATCCATGGCGTCGTTTGGGTTAAAGAACTTGTAAACGATCCTCGATTCTTCCGGTCGATGGTCAGCAATATATTTTATCATTTTCTCGTCCTGTTCTGCTGGAGCGCGCTCTATTTTCTGATAAAATTCTGGCAGGAGTGGTCTGATCAGAAAGAAAGAACGGAAAAGGCCAATGCCCTGGCCCAGGCGGCCCAGCTTCAGATGCTTCGGTATCAACTGAATCCCCATTTTCTGTTCAATTCGTTGAATTCCATTCGGGCACTCATCGATGAGGATAAAAAAACAGCCAAGGCCATGATTACCGAGCTGTCGGAGTTCTTGCGCTATTCATTGATCAGCAAGCATTATTCGGATGTACCCCTGGATAACGAGATCGAAGCCATCCGGCATTATTTTGCCATCGAGAAGAAGCGGTACGAAGACAAGCTGGATGTATCAGTGGACATCGATCCTTTGGCCGAGGATTATCCGGTGCTCAGCTTCTTGATGCATCCGCTGGTCGAGAACGCAGTCAAGTACGGTATGCAGACCAGCCGAATGCCGTTGAAGATACGCATCGAAGCCCGGGTTCAGGATGGGACGTTGACCGTGCGGGTCTCCAACACCGGGAAATGGGTCGAGTCCGGGCAAGAGGATCGGATGCTCGTAGGAACGGGTACGGGATTGGATAATGTCCGGCAGCGCCTGGAAAATGCCTTCCCAAATCGTCACCGTATGGATATAACAGAAGAAGATGGATGGGTGTATATCTCCATCCAGATGACCAAGGACATGGAAGACGGCAGATGAAGAAGCGATTTCGAGCCGTCATCGTCGATGATGAACGCTTGGCCAGAAACGACATCAAATCCCTCCTGGCCGAGCATCCGAATGTCGAGGTCATCGGCGAGGCAGAGGACGCTGCATCGGCCGCGGAGGTTATCGAGAGACTGCAGCCCGATGTGATTTTCCTGGATATACAGATGCCGGGTACGTCGGGATTCGACCTTCTGGATCATATCAACGTATCGGCAAACATCATATTCGTGACCGCCTTCGATGAATATGCCATTCGTGCCTTCGAGGTGAATGCCCTGGATTACCTGCTCAAGCCCGTGAATCCCCAACGATTGGCCCAGGCCATGGAGAGATTGGAATCGGAGGAAGAGACGGGTAGTCGGGAAGGAAAGAAGCTGTCCTATGACGACCGGCTGTTCATAACCGTGGGCAATCACACGCGATTTCTGAAGGTTAAATCCATCGTGGCCATCAGCGCGGCCGGGGATTATTCCGATGTCTGTACCCATGATGGACAGAAGGGACTGGCTTTAAAACCGATGAAAGAGTGGGAGCGGCGGTTGCCGGATAATTATTTCGTTCGAATCCACCGATCGACCATCGTCAACCTGGAATATGTAGACCGATTGGAAGAGTGGTTTAATTATTCGTACCGGGTCTATCTGAAAGGCGCAGAAGAGCCAGTCGTCATGAGCCGGCGGTATGCGGCCAAGCTGAAGCGGAAGATGGGATAAGAAGAAGTATATCGTGCATTATCGACATTTTCGGTTTATTTTACGTCCATCCTGTAAACCGTCATACATTCCAAAACGTATACGCAGAACCGTTCTATAACCATCCGTTCTCGGTGTACCATCGATACGTCTCTCGCATCCCTTCCAGCATAGAAAACCGCGTTTTGAACCCAAAGTCGTGCTTGGCTCTCTCGGCGGAACAAATCCAGTATGGCGACCTGGATAAATCGGCTTTTCGGGTGTTGACGACGGTGTAGCGCCCAGTTAGCTTCATGATGGCATCACCCATTCGGCAGGCAAAGTCCACAAAAAACTGGGGTACGTTGAATTCCACCACCCGTCGATCCATAGCCTGGGCGATGGCGTTGTGAATCTGCTGCCATGTCACGGGTTCGTCAGCACACAAGAAATACGTCTTGCCCACAGTGGCCTTGGCCTGTGCTGCGTCCAGAATCCCATCCACTAAGTCATCAAGATAGAGGATAGATATGTAATTATGGCGATATCCGGGGTAGAAGCTCACGTGGTGCCGGATCTGTTTGAATATTTGGAGAAAATCGACGTCTCTCGGGCCGTAGACGGAGCTGGGGCGGAGGATGGTACACGGCAGAATCGAGCTGTACTCGTGTACGATGGCTTCCGCTTCGAATTTGGACTGGCCGTAGGGCTCGATGGGCTCTGCTTTATCGGACTCGGTTACGGGTCGATTCAACGCGGGAGCCGGGCCGGCCGCGGCCTGGGATGACATGAAGAGGAACCGCTTCAGACGCTGTCCCCTCTCGGCAAGCAATTTCAAGAGATTTTCCGTGGGCAGCACGTTCAACCGGCGGAACGCCTCCAGATTCAAGGCCTTGGTGATGCCCGCAAGATGAAAGACATAGTCCGCTCCGTCGAGTATAGAAGAGTCGGACAACGCGGCCAAATCGGTGCAATCGAGCGTATAGGTTTGGATTCGGTGTACTTCGGCTATCACGTCGTGGTTCGGTCGTGTGTCCAAGCAGCGAACAGCGAATCCTCGTTCCAGTAATGCTTCGACCAAGCGGCTTCCGATGAACCCGCTGGAACCTGTCACCACGGCAATCATCGTATCGTTTCGTGTTTTAGCGAGCCCGTGGTTATCAACAGGCAGTACCCAGCTTGGAATTAATGGGATTTCGCATATTTCTTCTCCCCAGCTTCGATCCTGACGGTCAGTATGTTCTGCGGAGGCGAAAGGGGACAGGTAGCATAGTGGGTATAGGCACAGGGTGGGTTGTAGGCCCTGTTAAAGTTCAAATCCACGGTACCGTCCTCCAGAATTTCGGCACCCATGAACCGCGAGGCGCCGTAGGTCTCCACGCCGCTGGTTCCGTCCTTGAAGATGATGAAGAGGTCGTTCGATTCCGGATAATCTCCAAAGGCATCGAGCCGGTATTCACGGCCATCGATTTGAAACGTGAGATAACCGGGGACTTCCATTTCGGTGGTGGTTCCCACCATCGTGGATAAAACCTGGGACTTTCGGGGTGAGTACGGAGTGAACGACGCGTTCAGTTTATACTTGGCCCTGGGCGGGAAGAATTCCAGTCCTGTGTATTCTTTATACGGGGCAGCGTTGAGGTCGCGCAGGCGAATCGCCAGACGGTCTCCACGCTTGATGACCCACATCTTCAAGTCGTTGAGCTCGATGACATCGGGTTTTCCCGATGCGTCGGGTGTTAAGACCTGTTCGTTGATCTGTTTGCCCTCGATGGTCATCGCCGTATTCCCGGTATGAATCACCTTGACGACGTCATTATGCCGGATGAACGTTCCTGCAAAAGCCGGCGCCGATCCTTCGGGGAGCCGGATTTTATTTTTAGGATCGGTCCCGAATGTATGTTCTCCCTCTTCCAGCCAGAACAGGCCGGCGATGGTCAGCCAGCTTGTGGGATTTCTCATCTGCTGGTCGCGTTCGATTCGCCATTGGAGTTCGGCTTTCACGAAATCGGGGTCTTCTTTCGAACAATGGATGGTCGATATGAGAAGCAATAGAATTGAAATGATTCCAAGGGTGATTCCTGTTTCGGTTTTTCGCATCGCGCACTCCTTTGTGCTTTCGATTCAATGACTTCTGTGTTTACAATCTACCGCATCCGTATCATATTATCAAGCCTATTTTGAGTATATAAAGCCTTCCCTATGATCTGTACATCCGGGAAGGCTCGCGGTGATTCGAATATTTTCAATTATCCTTTAATACGGCATCCTTAAATTTTTCACTAGAAACGCCCATTTGTCGGCCTGTTCTTCGATACGCTTGCTGGTGGGCTTGCCGGCGCCGTGGCCTGCACGGGTTTCTATACGGATGAGCACGGGCGCATCTCCGGTGTGGCATTCCTGAAGTCTGGCCGCAAATTTGAACGAATGGGCTGGCACCACGCGGTCGTCGTGATCTGCCGTCGTCACCAGTGTGGCTGGATAGGAAACGCCTTCCTTCAGGTTGTGCAGTGGAGAGTAAGCGTACAGGAAAGGGAAATGATCGGAATTGTCGGACCGGCCGTAATCCGATGCCCACGCCCATCCGATGGTAAAGGTATGATACCGGAGCATGTCCATCACACCCACGGCGGGCAAAGCCGCTGCAAAGAGGTCTGGACGCTGTGTCATACAGGCACCCACCAGAAGGCCACCGTTGGATGCCCCGCCAATGGCCAGTTTTTCAGGAGACGTATACCCTTGGGCGATGAGGTACTCGGCCGCGGCGATGAAGTCGTCGAACACGTTCTGCTTGTTTTCCAGGATGCCCTGTTCATGCCATTCCTCACCGTACTCCCCACCTCCCCGCAAGTTTGCCAGGGCATAGATGCCGCCCATTTCCATCCATAAAACATTGCTGACATCGAACCGAGGTGTTGAACTGATGTTAAAGCCGCCGTACCCGTAAAGATAGGTAGGCGTCTTTCCTCTGAATTCGATACCCTTTTTGTACGTCAGGAACATGGGTACGCGCGTCCCGTCCATACTCTTGAAGAACGCCTGCTTCGTTTCATAGTCTTCCGGGTTGAAATCGACGCTGGGAGACTGGAACACAGTGCTTTCCTTCTGGGTGAAATCGTAGCGGTATATCGTCAGGGGGTATGCGAAGGACGCGAAGTCGAAAAACATTTCGGCGTCGTCCTTATTTCCTTCGATGTTCCGGACCGATCCCAGGGTGGGCAGGGGCAATTCCGTGTCGAACGATCCGTTTTTATTGTAAATCTTGATCTGGTGATAGGCATCGTGCATGGTCACCGTCACGAATTGATTGTGGATGACCTGTACGCTGTAGAGGGCGTCGCTCTGTTCCGGGATGATCTCTTTCCAGTGCGACGGCTGGGGTTTATCGATATCAATGGCAACGATGCGTCCCTTGGGAGCGTCCAGGTTTGTGTAGAAATAGAAGAGCGGGCCGTCGTTGTCGATATATCGGTACCGTGCGTCCGCCTTATCCAGCAATTTGATCACGTTGCCTTTTCTCCTCCTGCCGAGTTTCATGTAGTATACGCGGTTGTTTCCTGAAGAGCCTTCCCGTACATAGACGATGAGGTATTTGCCGTCGTCAGTGACGTCCACACCGAACAGGTGGTCAGGATGGTTTCGATCTTCGTAGATCAGCTCGTCTTTGGACTGATCCGTCTCGAGTTTATGGTAAAAAACTTTTTGGAATTTATTAGACTGAACCAATGTCTTTCCCCCCTGGGGTTGATCGTACCTGGCATAGTAGAATCCCTTGCTATCGTGGGACCAGGTCGCATCGGAAAACTTCACCCATCGTACATGGTCGTCCAGATCGGCTCCAGATGCGATATCCCGTATGTGGAATTCCCGCCAGTCCGATCCGCCAGAGGAGAGCCCGTAGGCCAGATATTTCCCGTTCCTGCTCACTGTGGTCGTGGTGAGCGCGATGGTCCCGTCTTGGGACAGTGTGTTGGGATCGAGGAGTTCCCGGGCCTGTGCTTCCAGGGATTCCTGGACGTAGAGCACCGATTGGTTCTGGAGCCCGTCGTTCTTTTCGAAAAAATAAAGGCCTCCCTGTTTAAAGGGAACATCGAACTTCTCGTAGTTCCACAGCTCCGTCAACCTCTTCTGGATTTTATCCCTGACGGATATTCTGCTCAGGTAGGCGAAGGTGACTTTATTCTGGGCTTCAACCCATGCCTTGGTTTCTTCGGAATTGTCGTCCTCCAGCCATCGGTATGCGTCGGTCACTTGGGTTCCGTGATAATCGTCTACAACGTCCACCTTCTTCGTGACAGGATACTCGATTTTCTGACTGCATGCCACAAAGCCCAGGAGTAACAGACTACCGATCCATACTCGCGCTTTTTTCGTTGCCATATCCACGTTCCTCCAGATTAAGGTGATACAAATCGAAATGAAGTCGGAGAACGGTCTGCTCTGGTCGAATTCAACGATTTAATCGTATAAACCTATTTTCTTCATTCTTTCACGCAGTGATTCCCCGAGCTCTCATGCCGAATAGACTGACGATGGGATTGATGCATACGGATACGATCATGCCTATGGTCCCCGCCTCTGGCGATGACATCCCTAAGATATACAGAACGATACAGGTTGCCAGTCCCAGGACCGAAGAGGCGATGGCGCCCATCTTATTCACACGTCGACTGAGAAGACCCCAGATGAAGGGACCGAGAAATACAGAGCCGATAGCGCCCCAGGAAATGCCCAATATGGCCACGATGGTAGCCGGCCTGAGATAGGCCATGATGACTGACAGAAGGATGAAGAAAACACTGGCGATACGCATCAAAAGCATGAGATGTTTGTCCGATGCGTTTCTGTTGATAAAGCCCGCATACACGTCCTTGGCCAGGGATGAACTGGATATGAGCACCAAAGCAGCCAGGGTGGACATGGAGGCTGCCAGGATGAGGAGGAGGATGAGGATAGAGAGGGATTGGGGTATGACATGGGCGATGAATTCGGGCATCAGGGCATCGAAGATGGGTTTGGCGTTCTGGAAGGCACCGGGAGCAGTTTCCGGTGATAAAAAAATTCTGGCCGCTGCGCCGGTAAAATAGGCAGTGCCCACACACAGGATGGCAAAGAGGGTGGACGCCACCATGCCGATCCGAATCGATCTTTTATCCTTGATGGCATAGAATTTTTGCACCAGTTGGGGCATGGCCAAAGGAGCCACGCTCGTTAGAAAGACGAGGCTGAACAGCGGCCACAATCCGGGAGGGCCCACGGGTCCGATGAGCTTTGGATCGATGGATGCCAGCTTTGAACTGATGCTGGGTAAACCGCCGCCCGCGCGGATGGTACTGACCAGGAGGATGGCAACACCGGCAGTCATGATTATTCCGAAGACCACGTCCACCATTGTCATCGATTTGTATCCTCCCAGAACCAGGTACACGGCCGTGAACAGGCCCATAAAAAGCAGGGCAATGGTATAATCCAGATTAAAATTCGATTTAAAGAGGTAAGACAGTCCGATAAAAACGGCGGCAGTATACGGGATTAAAAAAATGAAGATGGATGCGGAAGCGTAGAGTTTAAGAAACGGGCTGTCGTATCTTTTCTCGAAAAACTCGGCCATCGTATGGACGTCGTAGTCCGTAGACATCTTCTTGATTCTGGGTCCCAGGAGCCACCATACACACAGGACACCGATGAGCGCGTTACCGACCATGATCCACAGGCCCGAATACCCGAATCCCCATCCAACCTTACCCGCGAATCCTATGAAGAGGACGGCTGAAAAATAGGCGGTGCCGTACGTGAACGCCGTCATCCACGGGCCGATGGTCCGGCCGCCCAGGAAGAAATCGACGAAGGATCGCGTCTTTCGCATGCCCAGTATGCCGATGATGACAATCATCAGCGCGTAAGCCGAGATAATGGTGATTTTCAGGAACATTCCGGCACCTCGTGATTAGGGTAGAGGAATCCAAATGTCAAGAAAACGTATCAGTCTGATTCAAAGTCTGTAGTACAATTCGCAGCGGAACCAGTGAAAGCCGTCGGCATCCGACTTGTAAAAATCCCCGGGAGAAAACGTTTCCCAGAGCAGATGTCCAGACAGGTTTCGATGCAGACGAAACGTCATCTGGCTTATGAACAAATGACCGCGGGTACGTCCTTCTCCACTGGGAAACGTGCCACCGGTCGATGATTCGGGAGCCGTTAAATAGTGATAGGTGAAGGTCAGGCGTACGGGCCGGGCCGGATGGAATTCCAGTGTCCCGTACAAGGAGGATATGTTACTCCAGTACGCGACCCTTCCGCCGTATTCCGGTATCAACGTATAAATGTAGGACTCGCTCCATTTGGGCCAGCGGCTGAACAGAGGATCCCATCCTTCCCATTTATCCGTCTCGGCGTCGTCGCCGCCGAGCCAGATGGCGCCGAGCGTTATTTTCTTCGGAAGCAATAATCCCTCATCCAGGCCGTAGTCCAGATGGCAGTAGCCACCTAAGGAGGAGCGGTCTACATCACCATACGTTCCGAATTGGACGGCGCCTTCTCCGGTTATGGAGAGATTTTTCATCAACGGTACAGTTATCCTACTTCCTATCGTGTTTATCCCGGAACCTATCCGATGCGCGTCGTTGCTCATGATGTTCTTGCGAATCAGGTAGGCATCGAGTCCGAGACGGTCGTGCTTTCCTGAGTAGTACAGGCCGATGCCTTCTTCCGGCTGTTCGATGAGCATTTGATCCTGATCGTTCACGACGGGCAGGATATCGTCGGTTTCGGGTTGATAGGTATAGAAAAAGATGAGATTCTTATCTTCTCCAAGACGGAAATCAAAGCGGGCCGCGTTAAAATAGATGGAACGCGATCCGTCCAGAGGATGGCCATCCATGACCACGAATCCTTCTCCCAGATTGATGTTTTGCCTTCCCAGTTTTAAGGAAACGGGAAGGCCGGCCGCATCCTTCCAATGAAGGTAAAGGTTATCAAAAAAGAATTCATGGATGTTAAAGTCTCTTCCCTGGGGATGAAAATAATATCGGAATTCGTTGGTCAGTTTGGCCAGCACTTCAAGACGATCGGAGGGCTTCCACTGAGCCGTGATACTCGTCCGATGTCTGGTAAAGGTACTGGCCTGGCTGTTACTCTTATCGAGATTGATGGCATTGTCCCACGTGACAAACCGGAACCGCTCTGCAAAACTCAGTTTGAAAGGAGAGGATTCGGCTGGAGTTGGATTATCCTGGGCGCGAAGTTCTAACCATGGTTGGATTCCCATTAACCCGCAAATCAGCAAGAGTTTCAGAAAGAAATGCATCGATGTTCCTCGTTCGTCGTAGCGTAATCCGTCACGCCTGTGTTCTTGCAGATGGAAGTAAGATGGAATCGTACGATATGTCCGTCTCTTTTTTTAACGAGACAGCCTGCTCTCATTCTCCTATCAGACAGGGAGTTGGATATCGACACAAATCTTACGAAAACGACTGAAACAAGCTGCCTGTATGATCACACTGGAATTCGGCACAGAGGGATATGTTCGCAGTCCTGCGTTATTTAACCAGCGCTTTTCCCTCGTATACGGAAAAACCGTCCGGGTTCATGATGGACATCTTGGGAAGCCTCTCGCTGGGCATAGATGCACTGCCGAACTCACCATTTTTATTGATGGCCACGAATTTTTCTCCGGGGAAAAAGTTCGGGTTCACTTTTTTGTATTTGTCGATGATCATTTGCAATGCGTCTTCGCAAGCCTGCTGGGGCGTGCGTCCGTCTTTCATCCGCATGATAATATAATAGGAAGTGCACGATTTGATGACATCTTCCCCTCGGCCAGTAGCGCCCGCGGCGCCGACTTCGTTGTCGACGTACAATCCTGCGCCGATGATGGGGGAGTCGCCCACCCGGCCGGGAATCTTGAAGCTCAGACCACTCGTGGTTGTGATGCCCGCGATGTTCCCTTCCTGATCCACGGCAAGCACATTCGTTGTTCCGTAATGATGCTCGACCTCGGGCCAACCTTCAAACAAGGAACTCATGCCCTGAGTCTCTTTCAGATGATCGGGCGGGCCCCAGTCATCACGGTCGCTGTTTTCTTGCTTCCAGCGCAGCCATATTTTTCGGGCCTTCTCGGTCAGAAGCTCTTCTTCCTTAAAACCCCATTGTCTGGCGAATTCCAGGGCGTCTCTGCCCACGAGCAATACATGATCGGTTCGTTCCATGACGATCCGCGCAACAGAGCACGGCGTCTTTATGTTTTCAAGACAGGCCACGGCACCGGCGTTGTACGTTTTGCCGTCCATGATGGACGAATCGAGTTGTACCACGCCCATCTCATTGGGCAGGCCGCCGTAACCGACGCTCGTGTCTTCGGGGTCCACTTCGATGATGTTGGCCGCCTTCTCGACGGCATCCAGCGCCGAGCCACCGTTGGCCAGGATGTCCCAGCCGACTTCTACGGCTTTCTTCCCGGTCTCATTGCTATGACTTGTGACGATGATGGGGAGCTTACCCTTGCTTCCCAACCGCCATGTGGGGAAATCCTTGAGAAACAGGGCTCCTGCGCCCAAACCGAAACTCTTGTTGAAAAAGTGTCGTCTGGATATTTTCTGTGACATGATGTAACCTCCGGACAATGTTTTTTAGTGATCAAGAAGTTCTGCGCTGTATCGAGAATCCTGTCGTTGCATGATGATTCACGAACGGTTCGCATCTTGAATGATCTGTAAGAGACCTCGTCGATCCCCATTAAGAGTAAAAAATAAGATTTTTCGGACAGATATACAAGGTTATTTTTTAAATAGGCACTTTTTCGGATTGCTCGGAACAAATTCGCTTGATAATGGAAGATGGTTTTTGTATTATTCAAAAAGGTATTTCACGACGCAAAATCGAGAGGAGGATCTCATGGAAAAATTGATGTTAGCTGTCCTTGTTGTCTGTATGGTTTTTCCCCTGGCCTATGCCCAGGAAGGGAAAGGAATGAAAGTGTTCATCTCCGTGGATATGGAAGGGGTTACGGGTGTGGTGCATTGGGAAGAGGTGAGCCGC
>CAZTKR010000017.1:0-28731 GCA_964614115.1 uncultured bacterium
CGAACGGGGATCCCTGCATGCGTGTGTTGTGCGTCCCCATGCCGAGTTCTTCCATGAATCCGTCGGCTGTCTGTCGGTACACGAAGATCGAATCGACATCTGGACCAATACCCATGAATTCGGGAATGTACTGCCAGATGATCTGAACCCATTCCGCACCCGGGAACGCTGCTTCAAATGGCGATCCGGCCGTTTCTCCTGTGGTGAAATCAACGTCCCACTCGTCCACGGCTTCATTGAACGTCCAATTCTGATCCTCACCGCCCGTTCCCAGGTTGAGTCCAGCGACGTTGATGGATGTGTCTATTTTCATGGAAACGGTCTTGTAGATGGGGCCGTTGGGCCAGGAGATTTCGATCTGGGCAGCCACCGGGATCGACCCCAGCATCATCCCAATAAAAATACCTAAGCCTATAAATTTTAAAGCTTTATTCGCAATCTTCATGGTCACCTCCTTCGAACCCCCCACTTTTTAGGAGATACGTTCTTACAATTTAATTTCACTCGCATAGTGTACACATTGGCGCTTTAAAAGTCAAGAGAAAAATAGACGATGTAAGCATCGGTAATCCTACATTTTTTACCTTTATTATCACCGCCTTCGGGATCCGGTCGGGAGACTCGTGTCCAATCCACTCTCGATGGATTTGGCTCGATGGGGATCGACAAGGGTTCTCGTTTTCATCCCAATGTACACGCGCTATTCCATTTTCTTAAAGTCGAGATTATGGAAGTGAAAATCGGGATTGGGCAGATCGATGGTAAATCCCGTGATTTGTGCATCCGTGTTTAATCGGAATGTCACGAATCCTTCGGGCAGGAATTCATCCTTGAATTTAATACGGAACGTGTTGAAGTGCCAGTGCTCCATTCTGCTGACGAAATTTTCTTTTGTGGGGAGCAGCGCCAATTTTAAGTGCTCGTTATCCATCTCGATCTGTGCGTTGCCGTAGGCCTTATCCGTGTACACGCCCGTGTACGCCATCAAATCCAGGGAGGGTTTGGTATTCTTGATCCGTTTGGCATATCGGTCGGATTTCCGCTTTTCTCTGGCCTGTTCGTATTCCTGTCTCGTTTTCAGATATTCGGCGGCCCAGTCCTTGTCCTGATCGGTCAAGAAGGCATCCAAAATAGTATAACGAAGGGCACCGGTTAGGTTGTTCATATCGTTGGTCAGGATAACAAAGCCCAGGTTTTCCTCGGGAACCAGGGTTACTTTCGAGATGTAGCCCGGCATACCGCCGTCATGCTCGACGATTTTCTTGCCCGCATAATCGAAGTGGAACCAGCCGAGACCGTACGCGTGAAAATGAATCCCATTTTCTTTCATCTGTTGGGAGACAGGAAGTATCGTGTGGGGTGTGAACAGTGTTTCGATGATCTCCTGGTCGAGTATGTGCCGGTCGTTCCAGTTGCCTCCGTCGAGCAGTGCCCGAATCCAATGGCTCATCTCATCGACGCAGGAGTAGATGGAACCGGCCGGGTTGGGCTGGTATATGGCCAGAGGCTGGGGTTTTCGGTCTAAATGCGGCAAGGCGATATCCTGACCTTCGGTGATATGCTTACTGCAGCTTCTGGATTCGGTCATGTCCAAGGGCAGGAATAGACGTTCGACCAGGAACTCGGACCAGGTCTTCCCCGTGATTTGTTTGACGATTTCACCCGCGATCATGAACATATTGTTCTGGTAACCAAACTGGCTTCTGAAATCGTTCTGGATGGGCAGATGCCGCATCCGATGGATGATTTCCCGGTTATCGTAATCGGTCTCATACCAGAGGAGATCGCCCACAAAAGTGGCCAGGCCCGAACGGTGGGATAGAATATCCCGGATATTCAATTCCTTTGTGATGTACGGGTCTGCCAGCCGCAGCTCGGGAATGATGTCGATGACTTTATCCTGCCAATCCAGTTTTCCTTCCGACACCAGTATACCCAAGCAGGCTGCGGTAAAGGCTTTGGAGCATGAGGCAATGTTAAAAAGAGCGGTGGTAGTCATCGGCTGTTTTGTTTCGAAATTCTTGTAACCGTAACCCCGGCTGAAAACCACAGAGCCGTCTTTAATAACCGAAATGGCCAGTCCTGGCAGCTGGAAATCCTCTACGGATTGCTCGATATAACGATCGAGCGCCTGTAAATCGACGTCCTGACTATAAATGGACGATGCCAGCATTCCCAAAGCAAGGACGATGATCCAGAAACAATACGATGATTTCATGATGCCTCCCTGTTTATTGTTGTTTTATCTTAAGATGCGCCCTGCGATTTCTTTCATGATCTTGGCACAGACCATGGCAGTGACTCCCGAAGGGTCCCGTTGGGGATTGTATTCCACGATGTCTGCGCCGACGATCTTCGGCGCCTTCAATCCATGGATCATCCCGATGGCCTGTCTCGTGGAGAGTCCGCCCGGTTCGAAGTGGGACACACCGGGAGCAAAGGCGGGATCCAACGCATCCATATCGAAAGAAATGTACAGGGGCGCATCGAACGTGAGCACGATATCGTCCCGCCAGTCCTTCATCTCGATGACCTCAACCCCGAAGCGTTGGGCCTGCTGCCGTTGATGGCCGTTCATGCCACGGATGCCCACCTGAACCAGGCGCTGGACGAGGCCGTTTTCCATGATGCGCGCGAACGGACAGGCGTGGGAGTGCCGGTCTCCGTCCAGTTCGTCGTAAAGGTCGGGATGCGCATCGAAGTGGAGAATGTGGATGCGTTCGAATTTTTGGTGAAAAGCCTGAAGGATGGGATACGTGATGGCATGATCCCCTCCCAGGGAGATAGGAATGAGATCGTCATCCAGAAGTCGCGCGATGGCTTTGCGGATCGCTGCGAAGGCATCCTCCTCAGAAGTGAACGCCACATCGCCTGCATCGAAAATCAGGTCTTTTTTCCCGAGATCGAAGCCCGTCTCGCTCCACAGATTCGAGGAATCGCAGTGGAATGCCTCGCGGATCAAGGGCGGAGCCGATGCCGGCCCTTTCATGAACGATGAATGGACATCCAGAGGAAAACCGATGATGGCTATTTCCCCTTCTTTACCCTTGGGCTGTCCTTTTTGGAGGTGCTCCATCATCCTATTTCCGATAATTGACCGATTTACTTATTCCTTATCGTCCTCTTTCTCAGCCGGGATGAATGCGACATGGAGGTTCAGTTCGAACGACAATCCCTCTTCTGGCGTTATCCTCAGGTTGCGAACCGTGTACGGAATTCGGATATCCCTTTCGCCGCTGAGAGAATCGTACTCTGCCGAGACTCTGAAGAGTACGGTCTTATCGCCATAGAGTGTGATCTCTTCCGGCACATTCAGGTCTTTGACATCGACGTCGGTGGACAATTCGTACGGAATGTCGGCTTTGTTTTTAATATGAACATACGCACCGTGATCCCCTTCCAACGTGACGACCGGGTTGAGAATCTCGATGGATTTCTCGAAGATGGGTCTCAAGTACGTTTCATCTCCGAAGAGCTGGTTTTTAAAATAAACCGCCGTCCGTCTGGCCTGCAGGGCTTCCTTGATGGCCGATTCTGTTCTTTCGGTGGCGAATACCAGGGTCATGGCACGATGTTCTCCTCGTGCAAAGTCAAAGAACAGATTGATGGGATCGTGAATATCCGAGTTGCCGAACAGGGTCAATTTTTTCTCCAGACACCACTGATGCACCTCGGGGTAATACTGTGTTTCATTCACGATTTCGATCCCGTGCATCCAGCCGTTCTCGTAGATTTCGGTATGTTCATCGTACCACTTGGCCACTCCGTCTGGAGCCTGTCTAATCCATCCCGGATGATTCCAAAAAACGAACGCGTCCTGGCCTATGGCAGCCTTGATAGCGTCACGCCATTCGGCTGTATCCAGGGGTGCGGCATCTTTCAGGAAGATGCAGTTGAGATGTCCGGGAGGCATATCCCGGGTGATCTCGGCTCCCCTGATGAGCAGAATATCCAGCTGTTCGGCCTTAGACGAGGCAAGTTCGAACGCCCGGTTATGATCCAACAGGACTTCGTCTTTGTGATGTTCGTGTTCGAGATGGTCTGTGATGGAAATGACGTCGAGTCCTTCTCTCCATGATTCCTCCACACGCACGGGAGGCCAGACATCACCGTCGGAGAAGACCGTGTGCATGTGGAAATCGCATTTTAAGGTCCTGTATCCCAGGATGTCCGGAATATCCAGTTCGCTACGGACTCGCGTCTGCCCGATCAGTTGAATACTAAACATTCCCACCAGTAAGATGGTTGCTTTGGTTATCGTACGGTCTTGCATGCTGTCCCTCTTATCTTATTCGGTTTCATTGTTAATGAAATGGAGCTAACTTTCACGGTTTTAATCCACCATCACGCCCATTTCTTCCAATACATGCGTGGCGCCGCCGAATTTTTGTGTGATCCAGAGTACATACCGGATATCCACTGCGATGGAACGGCTGTAATCCTCACTCAAGGCGAAGTCGTTGATGGTGGCCTCGTAGGCCCGGTCGAAGTTGATTCCCACCAACTCACCCCTGGCATTCAGCACGGCACTTCCGGAGTTCCCGCCCGTGGTGTCCATGTTGTAAAGGATAGCCGTGGGCACGGCCTTGAGATTCGGATGTTCGAATCGTCCGAAATCCCGAGACCGGATGAGATCGATGAATTCCTTTGGCGGGTCGAAGGGTTCTTCTCCCGTCGTCTTTTCCAGGACCCCGTTGGTGGTCGTTATAGGCGTGTAGTAGACGGCATCACGCGGGTGGTAACCACGGATGTAACCGTAGGTGAGCCTCAATGTGCTGTTGGCATCGGGGATGAAGTCTTTTGCCAGGAATTGCTTCTTTACTTCGACGAGCTGTGCGAGTAACGGGTCGAGGGCACCTTTTCTTGCGCGTCGGGTTTCCCTCAAATCCAGGTACGAAGGATAGAGAGCCGCGGAAAAACAAAGGAATGGATCATCGATTTTTTCAATCTCCTGGGGTGTCTTGGTCAGTGCCTGCTCCAGGAAAGAGGCATCCGTGAATCGTGTATTCCCGTAGGCCTTTTCGATGAAAGCATCGATGGCCTTCTCCGGGTCGTTATTATCGATGATGTCCTTGATGGCAGGTATGGCCTGGGATTCGGGCAATCTGGCAGCCCGCATGAGCATATCCTTGAAGAGGATTTTATCCGTGGGTTCGTGGTAATCCTTCAACGCCATGAAAAGCCGCTCTTTCGTCCGAGTCCAGTTGCGATCCATGTAAGCGGATTCTCTGTCCAAATCGTCCTTCTGCAGTTCGATAGCACCCTCGTATACCGTGCAGGCGGTGTTGAGAAGGACGCTGCTCCTATCGATGTAATCCAGGACAAGTTCCAGGTCAGAACAGTCGCGTATCTCCTGATAGATCTTGCCGATATCCTTCAGCAGTGTTCCGGCCTGTTTTTTTCGTTGGGGATCAGCTTCGATGAATTCCTGCAGGGCTTTTTCTTCCTCTTGCTTTTTTGCCACGAGGTCCAGCCTCCGGAGTCCCTGAAGCTTGCCCCGGTAGTTCTTCATCGTGTTTGCACGCCCCTTGATGCGGGATACGAGTTTGAGGGCGATGGTCCGGTCGTTTTCACCCATTTTTTCCATCATATTGATCTGCCACTGGTACAGATTGGCCACGTAGGGCATACGGATTTTTTCTTCATACGAGAGAAAATGGGATGTACGGTGCCGATACGTTCGCCCGGGATACCCCAGGATGAATACAAAATCCTCCTCGTTGACACCCTCCGGTGCGACCTTGATGATTTTCTTGGGATGGTACGGGACGTTGTCCTCCGAGTATTCGGCGGGAGACCCGTTGGGGGCGACATACGCCCTCATGAACGAAAAGTCACCGGTATGCCGCGGCCACATCCAATTATCGACCTCACCGCCGAAATTGCCGATGGAACGAGGCGGGGCGTAAACGAGGCGAATGTCCTTCAGGTAGGTATAGATGAAGAGGACGTAGGTTTTGCCGATGAACATCTCCGATACGCCAGCGCGTTTTCCGGGATTCTCATCTTCTGCTTTCTTCTCGATTTCTTTCATTCTCTTTTCAATGGCCTTTGTGCGCTCTGCCAAGTCCATGCCTTTTTTAACGGCGCTCAAGACGTCTTCGGATACATCACGGTACGACTCGGTAATCCGGACCGTATAGCCTTCGGCCCGTATTTCCTCGGATCGACTTTTGGCGATGAATCCGTTTTGAAGGTAGTCGTTTTCCTGGGTGCTGGCCTTCTGGATGGCCCCGTAAGCACAGTGGTGGTTGGTGAGGATCAGACCGTCGCTGGAGACAAACGAGCCTGAACATCCACCCACGTTGCAGATGCCGTCGATCAGGCTGATACCGTCGGGATTGAACAGATCGCTTATTTCCAGTGCCAATCCCTTTGCCTTCAAATCGAGCTTCTGAATCTCGCTCATCGGGTACATACCCTCTTCGCGGGGCAGGCCGTGGAGAAGAGCCGTCGATACGAGTACCAGAAGAATAAAGATCATGCCTTTTTTCATGGTGCACCTCCATTACGTCTGTTATGCTGAAATTTAATGAATTTTCATCGAATGAAAAAATTATTTTTTAACAGAAATGCGTTTCATTATTTCTCGTATCTGCATCTTCGAAAAATAATTATCGCGAACCATGACACCCGCCAAAGTCTTCTGTGTATATCTAACATATTCCAGAGGATTCTCATCCATGATGGTAAGATCGGCTCGTTTGCCTACTTCCACGGTGTCGAATTCATCTGTTTTCAGGTTACGTTCGCTTGAGTACGATCAAGGATAGATCGTCGCTCTGCCGGGCCTGTCCGACGAATCGGTTGACTTCGCTCAGAAGCCGTTCCCCTATGGCCCCTGCCGTTAGATCGCTCAGTCGTTGAATGCATTCCTGTGCTTTTTGTTCACCGAAAAATGCCCCTTTCTCGTTGCGGGCTTCGGTCAAACCGTCGGAATACACGACGAGCAAATCTTTGCGATGCAGAACGATGTCCTGCTCCTCGTACCGCGATTCAGGATGAAGGCCCAGGGCAAGTCCGCCTTGCTCGAGTTCTTTCATGTTATTTTTTTTAATGCATATGGGTGGGATGTGTCCCGCGTTGAGGATTCGAATCTTATCGGAGTCCGGCTGCAACTCGATGTATATCAACGAGATGAACCGGCTGGGCAGGCCGTCACGGCAAAAGATGGTGTTTATCTGTTTACCCAATTTGGTCAACGATTCGGTAATGGGGGCCAGGGCCCGGAGGGTTGCCTGGAGTTTGGCCATAAACATGGCGGCACCCAGACCCTTACCGGCCACATCGCCCAGAGCCAATCCCAGACGATTCTCACTTATCCAGATATAGTCGACCATATCACCGCTGACTTCGTTAGCGGGTCGCGTGTATAACCAGACATCCCATCCGGCAATATCCGGGTTGTCCTTGGGCATCAGGGCAAATTGAACGACCCGGCCGGCGGCAAGCTCATCGTGGGCAAGGAGTTTGTCTTTGAGTTCGAGCATGAGGATGAACAGAAGAATGAGAATACCCAGATAGACGGCATTGTTGTTCTGGGCAGCGGCGCGAGCGATGATGATGATGCCGATCAACAGGAGTATTCGACGCAGAGGGGTGAGCTTTAATATCATGCTCTTTAAGACATGATACACACCGTGTAATCCCCTTCGTATTCGGCCCATGGCGGACAGGCGAACCTTGGTGTCTTTGTCGACATAAAAGTGATAAATGTCTTTTAATTCTTGCACGAAGGTTTTTTTGAGCCCTCCCTGGTGCAGATCATTCCACACGGTCTTATGAAATTTTTGACCGTCCTGTGTGGATTGCTTTGTATGCATCCGTTTTTTTTTCATCAGGAACACGATCCCTTTTTTATAGGTCGAGAGACGACATGGCTCTTTGTATACGGTTCAGAGCCTCTGACAGCGTGGCGCGCGGGCAACCGAAGTTTAATCGGACAAAACCGTTTCCCCCGAAATCCTGCCCATCGGAGAGGCCCACGCCCGCTTCTTCGAAAAAGCGAGCCGGATTGTCCAGGTTGGCTTCACGGGTGTCGATCCAGGCCAGGTAGGTGGCTTCCACGTGGGTCATGGAGAGACCGGGCGTATCGTTTATGGTTTGGGCAACCTGGTCACGATTATTCCGGAGGACATTCAGTAGCGCATCGAGCCATTCCTGGCCGTCGCGAAACGCCGCCAGGGCAGCCGTGTACCCCAGAGCGTTTACGTGGGGAACGATACCGGCCATGGCCTTCTGAAATCGTTGACGGAGCCCCTCGTCGGGAATGATGGCAAACGAGCATCCCAGTCCCGGGATGTTGTACGTCTTGCTGGGAGCCATCAGCGTAATGGTTCTCCGGGCGACCTCCGGATTCAGCGTGGCCGTGGGTATGTGTTTCTTATCCTCGTCCAGTACCAGGTCGCAGTGGATCTCGTCGGAGCAGATGACGATATCGTGCCGTTCACAGATAGCGGCCAATCTCCCAAGCTCTTCGATAGAAAAGACTCTCCCAGCCGGATTGTGGGGACTGCAGAGCAGGAAGAGGTGCGTATCTGGGGTAATCGCCTTTTCCATTCTGTCGAAGTTAAAATGCCATCGGTTATCCGACTTGATGAGGGGAAAGGTCGTCAACGTCCGACGGTTATTTTCCGGTGCAGAGAGAAAAGGGGGATACACGGGAATGTTGGTCAGCACGGCGTCGCCGTCCTCACCCACGGCCCGGCAGGTCACGTTGATGCCCGTGACCAGGCCCGGCAGCCAAACGAGCCATTCCGATTCTACTTTCCATCGGTACCTATCCTTGAGACGACGGAGAACGGTTTCGACGAGGGCATCGGGAGCGTGGGTGTATCCGAAAATACCGTGTTCGACCCGGCTGTGCAACGCTTGGATGACGGCGGGTGGAGAGCGAAAGTCCATGTCGGCCACCCACATCGGGATGGTATCGCGCTCCCTGTACTTATCCCATTTGACACTGGCCGTGCCCCGACGGTCTATGGGCTTTTCAAAATCGTATGGAATGCTCAATCTCCTTTTTTCAATTTTTTTTCAACGCTTTCCACTTTATCGTTCATAGTCTGGGCCCGGTCGGTGCGGGTGCCTACGCGAATGTTGGTGGAAATGCGGGGAACGCCCATCTGATGGAGCGTTTCGTGACATTGTTTAACCGCTGCAAACACGGTATCCCAGTCGCCTTCTATATTCGTCCCGTAGGCATGCAGCTTCGTTTTGAGGCCGGCTTGTTTCAAAATACGCTCGCAAGTGGCGACGTACTCGGATACCGATAAGCCCACACCCAGGGGCACGACGCATAAATCCAGAATGACCTTCATGTATTTTCTCCATGATAAAATCAATCAAACTCGGCTTGGATGCGATCATTTTCGTTGAGTTCGAACATCTTCGATATCTGAACGGGCGTGACTTTGGTGATGGATAATCGGGGGATTTCATCCCAGCCGAAGAAGGCCACATCCTCCGTCTCCAGGCCCGTTTGTGGTTTGCCTCCGGTTATTTCGCATAAGAAGAATAATTTATACACATGGAAGGGAAATTTCGGTGTGTGATCGTGCTTGTCCCTGTCGTACACGGCCAGTAACTTGAGGGCCTTTGTTTGATAGCCGGATTCTTCAGAGATTTCTTTGACCACGTTCTCACTGGGCGATAAGCAGACATCGGCCCATCCGCCCGGAAGGGTCCACTTTCCATCGGATCGTTCTTTGACGAGCAAAATCTTGTCATCGCAGAAGACGACGCCGCGGACGTCCACCTTGGGCGTACGATAGCCCGAGTCACTGGATAAAAAATTGTCTATCGTCTCTGGATCGTGATTCGTGTGATTTTCAAGAATGTCGGCGACGATTTCTCGGAGCTGTTTGTAACGCTCCAAATCGTATTCGTTCCGGGAGTAGGCCAGGCCGTTCTGCACGATGGCCTGGAGCTTTTTTACCCATTCGATCCATTTAGACTGCATCAATCACCGCCGATATTCTTATAGAGAAGCAGTGCCGTAGACGCCGTGGCCAGGACGGAGCGAATCTCCGGATCGACGGCAGGACGAAGCCAGACAGCGCCTTTGTTGATGACTTCCACGGCTCCGACGTGGGTCCCGTCCAGAACGAACGTGTATCCGGTGGGGTCGGAAAGGGGAATGGGGCTGCCCTGAAGTTTCTGAGAGCCTTGCACCTGGATTCGTGTTTTCCTGTCGGTTAATATACCGCTGAGCACCATCTCAGAGGTTGGCTGGCTCATGGCCAGTCTCCACACGTTCTTCTCGCCCTTCTGGCGGAAGCTGCATGCAAAGTAGACGTTGGCTTGGAGTTCGACCTCCAGCTCGCCCCCCAACACTTCATCGAATCGCATGTCTTGTCTGCTGACACCGGTGGCACACTGGGCTTCCCACGTGGGACCGCCGGTTTCGTGGAGTAGAAACTCGTAGGTCTGTTTCGCCTTGGAACTGCTGAACCAGCCCGCACCCCAGGAAGTCGTCTCGGTCCAACTTCGGTCCACATCGGTTGTCCGAAACGGGCCGAAAGAGATCGCTTCTTTGAAGCTGAACCGTTGACGGCCCTCCACAGTCCATTCGGGGGCTTGGGAGGCTAAATCGCTGGGAACGTCGAAGCGGGCCGTACGGCAGCCGATCCATAGAATTCCCATCATCATGACCATGAGCCAAAGAATAGCTCGACGTGACTGTTTCATTCTTCTCCTCCCTCACTGAATCCATCCGATTAGATATGACTTTTTAAACTGTTGCAGAATTATCGGGAATGCGGTGTTCTATCATGAGTTTTATCGGGAACACATATCCAAATAATCTTCGCTCATCCCTCATCAAGGCGAATAACTGTCATCGCAACTCTCGGAGTTCAAAGAATGTCGATATCAGATCGACTCACCTTGTCCGAACGGGACTATCGTATCCATTTTGTTTTTATCGTATTTATAGTTTATTTCTTTTTTGGCACTCCTAGCATGATGGCTTTTTCCAAGAGTCCGCCACGGGTAGAGAGTATTTTTATCTTGCCCTCAACGCTCTCCAGGCCGTACGTGCGCACATCGAATGATACCTCCTTGGTCTCTCCGGGTTCGGTGTAACCGGTTCGAATGGTTTTATCGAACGTGGCCGGAGTGATGATTTTCACCTTTGGAGCATGGAGTTTCATGAGGTCTTCCTCGAATTCCAGTTGCGCCCGATCCTCCTGCACGATCTTGACGAGTCGAGCCTGATGGAGTGCGGTGGGGAGCTTGCCGGTGTTCTTCCAGCTGGCCGTGATGGTGTAAGTGGCACTGTCCGTGGCCGTATGCTTCGGGTACACGGTCACATCGATCCATTCGATCTGGGGTAGGTGGAAGGCCATTTCCAGGTTGAACAGAGCCTGCTTCTTGATCCAAGCCTCCAGTTGATGGGGAGGGCCGTTCTGGGAGAAGAATTTGGGTCGAAAGCCGCCGATCTCCACGGTTCCCAGGTCGGGGTGCTCGAAGGGTTCCCACTCTCGGAATCCTTCGCCGTTGTTGTACGTATCATCCCATATCAAACCATCGACGTCATCCAGAAGGCTGTCCCCGTTGAAGTCCTCCATTCGACCCCCGTTCCACAGCTCGTCCCCGTACCAGATGGCACCATAGTAGAAATAACCGAAGTCGGGCCCGTGGCCGAATAGGGGAGAGGGACGTGTGGGATCGCCGGTACGCTGATTCGTCGGATTTCGTGTCATGTAGATGTCGTACACGTCGCCTGCCCAGGGATAGTCCGTGATACTCGTGCCGATGCTGTCGAAATACTCGTAGTACGCCTTGTCTTGGGGAAACATCCTTTCGGCACTCTTGGATGTAGAAGGAGGCCTGAGATGCATGGGCACCCGGGTGTCCATCGAATTGGCCACAGAGACGTTGGGATGCGTGAGAAGCCAGAGAACCACGGTGCGGGTCTCGGATTCACTCAGCGGGTAGGCCCCGGCGCCGAACTGGGTGTAACCCCGCTGCGTGGCATCCTCGCCTCGGTCGGGTCGCCAGTTTTCCGGGTAGTTACGGTGGAGGTCCAGTCCGCCGATACCGTCCTCGTTGTATTCGCCATCATCGTCATTGTCGATGCCTTCGGATATCACACGCCAATCCCCCAGGCCCTCGGGCATGCTCTTCATCAGACGGCCCGTGGGATCTCTGGCATCCAGTGTGGCGTTGCCCTTGTCCTCTTCTCCCTCTTTCACTTTCCAGCGGAGGGTGTAAATGATGCCGTCTCCGTCCAGGTCTTCCGGTGGGTCCTCGTCCAGTAAACCGTCCCGGTCGCTGTCGTGGGGACGGACGGTGCTGCGGTTACGCTGGGCGCTGTGAAGGTAGAGATTGGAACCGTCGGGATTGTTCTGGGGCCGAAGATAGATGGCCTTGGTGTCGATGAGCCGTGTGATTTTCTCATCCTTCCCGTAATTTTCCAGGAGATATTTTATCAACCAGAGGACGGATTCACTGCTGGTTACCTCACCGCTGTGACGACCGCCCTCGAAAAAAGCGGCCGGTTTGTCGACATCATTTCCTGTCTGTTTATTGGTAACCGTAACCTGAAGGATGGGCCTGCCCTCGAAGCTGCGTCCGACTTCGATGACATCCATGAGTTCAGGATACTGCTCTTCCCATCGGTCGAGCCATTCATACATGACCTCGTATGTGTGATATCGGTCGAAAGTCAGAACGTCGCCGGCTTCGTATTCGACACCGGTGTACATGTGCCTGGGGAAGTAACTGACGCCGTGACGCTCACCCTTGACGGTGTACCAGAGGGAATCGGTTTTCGACCTAAGGGATTCTTCTTTCTCGTCAGGATAGCCTTGCGATATTCCATCGCTAAATGCGAGAACGCACAGCGAGATGAGAAGAAGGGCTGTGGTTTTCATGGGGAACCTCTTTTGTTGGCACTTGTCTTTTAAAAGCGAACAGAAATGGATAGTATCCCCTTCCATAAGTAACGAAGGGGATACCATCAAACTACCGTTTCAGCTTTTTTATCATAGTACGGATTCTACGGATTTTATTTCGGGGATTTCTTCCTTGAGTATGCGCTCGATGCCGTTTTTCAGCGTCATCTGTGACATGGGGCAGCCAGAACACGCTCCCTGAAGCCGTACCTTCACGATACCATCCTCGTAATCGACGAATTCCACATCACCGCCGTCGGCC
Organism: uncultured bacterium; assembly: GCA_964614115.1. Taxonomy (GTDB): domain Bacteria; phylum Zhuqueibacterota; class QNDG01; order QNDG01; family DSAB01; genus CAZTKR01. The sequence goes on from CAZTKR010000017.1 coordinate 13,159, forward strand.
TGAAGGGACGGACGAATTTTTTCCAGTGCTGCCTGAATCTTTTCTTTCATTATGGGTCTCCTTTCTATCGTGTTGTTCGTATTTTTATCCGTTCATGGTTGTATGAAATTAAACGAACTTTGTTCCGTTTAAATAGGATGAGGCCTGATGCATCATAACATTTCTTCCAGTATTTCCGCAGCATCCTGTACGAGTTTCGGGCATAGGGTCTCGAACAATCCCTCGTTCTCTGCCTTCTCATGCTCCTGAGGGTTGCTGATGTCATAACCCAGCAATTCCCTGCATACGATGGTTTTGTTCCGCGTCATGAATTTTTGCACGAAGGTGTTGACGAGGCTGTAGGTTTCCTCTTTTGACTCCTCATCTTCCGGATCGACACAGCCGTGCTCCAGGCCGATGACCATGAAAGCACCGGTCACGGCGCCGCAGGTATTACCCAGACGGGCCATGCCCCCACCGAAGGGGCAGGCGATTTTTAAGGTCATCTCTTCGCTCATCCCGTATCGCGTACCGTATGTCGAAAAAATAGACTGACAACAATTATGGCCTTTCTTGAATTGGAAGACGGATTTTTCAACATCGTTCATCACAAAATGTATCCTTTCATCAATGGTACGTCATTTTCCAAGATGGAATCGTTCTGTGGCCATGTTCACGATGGTCTCCCCGATGGCCAGGGAGGCCGTGGCTGCCGGAGACGGCGCATTGAGCACATGGATGGCGCTGTCTTTAGCCTCGATACGGAAATCATCCAGAAGCTCGCCCTTTTTGTCCAGGGCCTGTGCCCGGATACCCGACCGGCTGGTCACGATGTCTTCCATGGTCAGGTCAGGTATCAGTCTTTTGAGGGCCTTCAAGAACAGCCGTTTCGAGAATGCCCGGGCGTATTCGCCCAATCCATACTTCCACTCACGCATGAAGAGTCGCCAGGTGCCCCAGAACGCCAGCGATTCCAACGTGTCCCCCAGATGAAAATCCGTCTTGTTGTACCCCTCGCGTTTAAAACAGAACACGGCGTTGGGGCCACACTCCACACCCCCGTTGATCATGCGGGTGAAATGAACGCCCAGGAACGGCAGGTCGGGATCGGGAACGGGGTAAATCAGGTTGCGAATTTTATGATAGGCCTCGGGTACGAACTCGTAGTAATCGCCCCGGAACGGAACGATCTGGATGTCCAGCTTGATGCCGTCCTTCTTTGCGATGCGGTCGCACTGGAGGCCGGCGCATCCGATGATATATCGGGCGGCCATGGGTCCTCGGTTGGTCTGGATGAACGTTTTTCCGTCCTGCCTGTTCAGGTCGACGACTTCACAATCCGTCAGGACTTCGCATCCTTGGCCCGATCCTATGTCGAGGAATGTGTCCATCATCACCTGGCCGACTGTTTCATAGTTGATAATGCCTGTGTAGGGTACCCACAGACCGGCAATGCCCGTGCAATGGGGTTCGATATCGCGAATCCGGTCGGGTCCGATGCGCTCGATGGATGTGAGTCCGTTCTCCAGGCCCCTGGCCTCGATCCTGTCCAGGTTGGGCAGCTCCTTTTCGTCGGTCGCCACCAGTATCTTGCCGCAGATGTCGTGAGGTATCTTGTGTTTCTTGGCAAACCGGATCAACGCTTCCCTTCCCTTGGCGCAGTTGGTGGCCTTGATGGACCCGGGTTTGTAGTAGAGGCCGGAGTGGATGACGCCCGAATTATGACCGGTTTGATGCGTGCATATGTGCTTCTCTTTTTCCAAGACACGAACACACAGTTTCGGATGCCTGTGCATTAATTGATACGCCGTGGCCATACCTACGATGCCGCCTCCGATGATGACGATATCCGATTCCTTCAAGTCTGCATCTCCTTGTTCCTCTCTGTTGATCGAGTCCAAACTCCCTGATCGCATCTATATTTTTTCCTATTCCGTTAGAGGAATTGTGAATGTAACCGATGTGCCTTGGTTCTCCATCGGTTATGACGATATTCAGCCTTACTTTATCGTTTATTGACCCTTCAGCCTTTTCAAGATATCAATCCCGTTCTGGTTGTTTGGGTTTAATGCAATGGATTTTTCGTAGTACTCGATGGCCAGGTCGTTTTTACCCTGAACCATATACGCTTCCCCAAGACTGTCGTACACGTTCCAGGATTCTGGAAATTCTTCGATGTTAATCTTGAATACCTCGATGGCTTCCTCGATTCTTTCCGATCCAATCAAACGGTATCCCAACGTGTTGATCTCGTTTTCATCGATGTAGTAGGTGTGCGGGCCTCCTTGCTTTCCTCGATGGAACGCTTCCATGGCAGTCGTAATGCCTTTTTCATCGATGGTTCGGGCAAGGACTTGAGCCAATAATTTGATCCCCTTCGTTATCCTATCTGCGTTTGCAAAGGATTGTATTTCCCAGGGGTAGCTCTGCCTGTTGACGGCCATGGATTTTTCGTAGCACTCGCGGGCCTGTGTCTCTTGGCCGTTGGTCATGTAGGCTTCTCCCAGCGTCTCATGGGCATGCCAGGATTTGGGAAAAACCTCTACATTCAATGTAAACACTTTGAGGGCCTCTTTCCACTGACCTGCTTCTGACAGTCGTTCCCCCAAGGCGTTCATTTCTTCTTCATCGATGTAATAGGAATTCGGATCGCGGGTTCGGGCTTGATCGAACTCCTCTCTGGCAGCATCGATACCCTTTAAATCGATATCCTTGGATAGTGTCTTAGCCAGGGATTCGCGAATGTTCTGTAGGCTGCCTTTCTCGTCCTGGGGCTTCAGATTACCGGCGTTAATCAGATCCATGGCCAGGTCCAAGACGTTATCCCGCTCCTGCTCGATGTCTTCCTTGGTATTGATCTGGCGGATGTCGGCGGGTACACCGATGCCTTCCCAGCAGAAGCCGGTGTAATCCACAAACAGTTTGTAGGAACACCGGAATTGCCATCCGTTGGGGAGCCTGTCGCCGTATACATCGGCAAACACACCCGATGTGGCATCGCCTACCACCGTTACGTGGGGCAGAACCCGCATGGCCAGGGCGAAATTCTCAGCCGCACTGACGGAAAATCGATGTGTCAGGAGGATCACCGGTTGGGTGAACTGGATCGGCCCATCGGGTTCAACATACCAGTATTTGGGAGGCGTAAAATCATCGTGCTTGGGGCCGTTTCTTGTATACGTGATCATGTACAGTCTTTTCCGGTCGGCAAAGCGGTCGGCGATGAGCTTGCCGACACGGTCATCGCCACCGCCGTTGTGCCGGACGTCCACCACGATACCTTGGGCGTCTCGGAATTCCTGAATAATCTCGTCAATAACGGCCGTACTCACCTCGATACCCCCGAATCCCCGGAAATGGAAATACCCGATAGAATCCGTTAGCCATCCGTACGTAAACACATGGGAATCGCGAAAAGGCATCCTGTTTTCGAATTTGCCTTTCAGATATCTGCGTTGGATGAGGTCGAGAGAAAAATCTTCCATGGTCATGCTGCCCAGAATGCCGGATTGCGAACGCCGGAATGGTGAGACGAGCCTCACATGGTTGTCGTTCAGGTGGCCCAGCATACGCGCCATGATGTCGAACAGTTCCTCGTCCGTGGTTTGAGGCGTGACGCGCGGTCGATAAACCTTGTACAGAGCATCCCAGTCGACCTTCTTGGGGCCGAAGATGCCGTAGTTCCGGTCGAACGTCTGCCACAGGTATTCAAAATTGTTCTCCGGCTCGCTGAGCTGTTGGGCGAGTAGCACATTGTTAACTCCTAAGACGAGCAGGAGACAAAACACGACTGTGAGGGAGATGATTTTTCTTTCCATCATTTTTCTCCAAATGTTGCTAATAGGACGAATGTATCAATTTGAAAAAATCTGAAATCCCGTCACAATCATTTAATTACAGCCCGTGGTTGACCACCATGATTTTCAACTCGGTCATTTCTTCGATGGCGTACTTCACACCCTCGCGACCGAAGCCGGAATCTTTCACGCCGCCGTAGGGCATGTGGTCAACCCGGTAGGTGGGAATGTCATTGACGATGACGCCGCCCACATCGATCTCGTTGAACGCTTTGAAGGCCTTTTCGATATCCTGGGTAAACACGCCGGCCTGGAGACCGAAGACGGAATCGTTTACTTTGTTCAGGGCTTTCTCAAAGGTTTTGTAGCTGTCCAGGACGACGACCGGTGCAAACACCTCCTGGCACGCGACCTTGGCTTTCCGCGGTACGTTGACCAGTACCGTCGGCTCGACCATCGTTCCATCCCGCTTCCCGCCGGTCAATAATTTGGCACCCTGGGATATGGCTTCCTTCACCCAGTTTTCCGTCTGGATGGCCGATGGTTCATCGATCATCGGGCCGACGTCTGTTTCTTCCAGCATGGGGTCTCCGACCTTCATCGCACGGACTCCCTTGACGAAAGCATCCACGAAATCGTCGAATATCTTTTGATGGATGAATATCCTCTGGACCGAGATGCAGATTTGACCGGCGTAAGCATATCCCCCCAGAATGCACCGCTGCAGGGCAAAGTCGAGGTCTGCGTCGGGTTCGACGATGACGGCTGCGTTGCCGCCCAGTTCCAGGCAGGTTCGTTTCTTACCCGCCTTGGATTTCAGACCCCATCCCACCTCTGCACTGCCCGTGAATGTCACCATCTTGAATCTTGGATCAGTAACCATGGTCTCGGCTAAACTGGCCGCGCAGGGAAGGACGTTATACGATCCGGGAAGGGCGCCGGCATTCACGAGGATTTCTCCCAGCATCAGGGACGAGAGGGGAGTGGCACTGGCCGGCTTGACGGTGATGGTATTTCCGGAAGCCAACGCCGGGGCCACTTTGTGGCACACCAGGTTTAACGGAAAATTGAATGGGCTGATGCCGACGATGGGCCCGATGGGAAACCGGCGTACGATGCCCAGCCGATCTCCGGCTGCCGGTGTGATGTCCAGGGGTACGGTTTCCCCGAGCACCCTGTTGGCCTCCTCTGAGGCGATGGTCAGGGTACTCACGGCACGGGTCACTTCGCCCCGAGCGTGTCGGATGGCTTTTCCGGCTTCCTGGCACAGGATTTTCGCGAGTTCCTCCTTGCGCTTGTCGATCTCTGCGGCTGCTTTTTTTAAGATCTCAGAACGCTGATACGAGGGTAGTTTCCGTGTCTTTTCGAATGCCCGGTTGGCAGATTGAACGGCCTCCTCCACGTGTTGGGCTGAAGGCCTGTAAACGGTTCCTACGATGTCTCCGTTGTACGGATTCGTGACCTCCATGGTCTCATCCGAGGTGCGCCATTGCCCATCGATGAGAAAGGAATGGGTCTTGGACATGTTTTCACTCCTCTTGAGATGTGTTTTCTCTATTTACAGGAAAAAGTAGATCATTCCAGTGATTTTGGGTCCGCTGAAATCGTCCACGCCCCCCAGCGGTTCCTTGAAGGTGACGTAGTGGTACTGGAAGGCCATGCCGAAACCCAGATTCTTCGTGATAGCAATGTCGAAACCTGCGCCCAGATTCAATCCCCAGCCGGCTCTGGCTTTGCTGAGTTTGTTGCCGAAGGGCTCGGTTTCGTTTTCGATTCCCCAGTAGATACCGCCTCCGTATATGACATAAGCCGAAAGTCGGTAGTCGGGAACGAGCCAGTATTTGATATCAAGGCAAATTGGATGAAGGGTGAGGGAGTGGACAGTCTCGACTTCTTCGAGATCCCGAAGCGACCAGTAGCCCACGGATAATCGGAGCCCCATTCCCCAGCCCAGGGGTGTGGCAATGGCAAGACCCCAGTAGGGTGTTGCCCCGGCCGCACCAAACGTCGTAAACCGGGGTTCGTCGTTCAGGCTATGGGGCTGCCAGTTTCCCAGCTCTACAGAGAAGGAGATGCGCTTGGGAAGGTATTTTTCCTTGGGTTCCGCGCCGTATAATAAACCTGCCCGTGTCCATACCAACATAAAGATGCAAAAGAGTGGCAGGAATGAGATCCGTTTCAACGCTAACTTCATAGTCGTCCGTTTTTTAATTCCAACGGTTCTCTCCTGCCTATGGTTTCTTTTTAGGTGTTGGAGGCTGGAATCCGAACTGTTTTCCTTGATCCCCTCCCATTATTTTGATCTCTCCGAATTCTTTTTCATATTTCTCGAGATTCTCATTCAAAGCCTTGGAGAGTCCTTTGGCATGTTGAGGGGTCATGATGATACGGGCATATACTTTTGTTTTGGGTACACCTGGAAGCATGCGGGTAAAATCGATCACGAATTCTGCGGGTGAATGACTGATGAGTACGAAGTTGGAATAGATGCCCTCGGATTCTTTCTCACCCAATTCAACATTTATCTGCTGCGATCCGACAGGTTGATTCATCGATGCACCTCACGTTTGCAAGGGTTCATAAAACATGATTTTATATGATAGTATAATGATTACAATCCACATTGTCAAGACTCAAAATTTATGCTTGATTTTAAGAAGAGGCATGATTAGATTGCAATGGAAAAACAGATGCCAAAGGAAAAAATGAAAAGTCGTCCTAAAAAAGGGTCATCCATCGAACTCGATATTCACGACCTGGCCTTCGGAGCTCGGGGTGTGGGACGCATGGATGATTTCGTCTGGTTTGTCGAGAGAGGTATACCCGGGCAGAAAGTACGGGCCCGGGTGATTCAGGTGAAGAAAAAATACGGGGAGGCCTATGTCGAGGACGTCCTCGAGCCTTCGCCCTATCAGCAAGATCCACCCTGTCCCTACTTTGGAGTCTGCGGCGGCTGTCGGCTACAGCATCTGAGTTACGATGTTCAAGTGGAGGCCAAGACCCGTCAGGTCAAGGAGATCCTGGAGCGTATCGGCGGATTAAAGGATGTGGTCGTTCAGGCGACGCTCCCCAGCGAAGATATATACCATTACCGTAACAAGATGGAATTCAGCTTTTCGGATAAGCGATGGATGATGGAGAACGATCCGCACGAGAGGCCTGCGGATTTTGCCCTGGGGCTCCATGTTCCTGGTCGATTCGATAAAGTCCTGGATATCGATGCCTGTCTCCTCCAATCGGAAACCTGCAATCGTGTATTCAAAACCGTGAAAGAACTCGTCCTCCAGACCGACCTGCCGGCGTACAGCACTAAAACCAATACCGGATTTTATCGTTTCCTCGTCATACGTGAAGGGAAGAATACCGGGGACCTGATGCTGAATTTTGTGACGTCCGGTCAGGAGGGAGAGGAGGGTGAAAAAGCGATCGGCTGGATTGTTCATAAGATGTTCTGGCGTCATCCGGAAGTGACGACGGTTATCCATAGCATCACGGATCGCAAAGCCCAGGTTGCCACGGCCGAGAAAGAACGGTTGGTTCTGGGTCCTGAAAAACTCACAGAAAAGGTGGGGAACCGAACGTTCGAGATCTCGGCCAATGCTTTTTTTCAGACAAATACACGGCAGGCACAACGGCTGTTCGACACCATCGTCGAATTGGCCGATCTCCACGGCAGTGAAGTTGTGTACGACCTTTACTGTGGGACAGGGGCTATCGGAATCATGCTCGCCGATAAGGTGAAGAAGGTAGTCGGTATCGAAGCCATCGAGTCGGCCGTAAAAGATGCCGAGCGGAATGCAGAGTTGAACGGTCTTTCCAACATGGAATTCGTCCTAACGGACATGAAGGATGCGATGAAGGACATCGAATTCCTGGAGGAAAATTTCGGCCTGCCCGATGTCGTCGTCCTCGACCCGCCGCGAGCCGGAACCCATCCCAAAACCATCCACAGACTCGTCAATCTCATGGCTCCGAAAATTATCTATGTTTCCTGCAATCCTGCCATTCTCGCCAGGGACTTGGAAATTCTGTGCGAGAGCGATTATTCTCTGGAGACTGTTCAGCCTGTCGATATGTTCCCTCATACAGGACATATTGAGGTGATCGCTACGCTGGTCAAGAATCATCAATCATGAATATAAATATGTTTTGTATCATGTGATTCTAAGGATTTTACCATCCGATAACGATGGTATTGATCCATTGGGCAAGGAGTTGTCATCATCCGAGCGATTATTTTCAAATCCCGATTCACGTGTTTCGTGTTCTATTCCCTTGTATGGGCTCCCCTTTTTTTCCGCAATGCATCCGCCTATCATAAACAAACGGTGATGATCCCCATGCGCGATGGCGTTCGGCTGGCCACAGACGTGTACCTGCCGTCCCTGGGTGGAGGCCCATGGCCAACGATCCTTGTTCGTACACCTTACGGCAAAGAAACCTTCCTGGATGATGCTATTGTCGTTCTCATTACAGACATACAGAAATATGTCCTGGCTTTCCAGGATACGCGGGGACGTTTCGATTCGGAAGGCGTCGACTCCCTGTTTTTTCATGACGGTTGGGGCAGGCTTCAAGATGGGTATGATACCGTGGAATGGATTGCCGGTCAGCCCTGGTCCGATGGGAAGGTGGGAACCTGGGGGCTCTCTGCCCTGGGAATCACGCAGTATTTACTGGCCGGAACGGCACCGCCCCATCTGTCCTGCTGTTATGTGATGGTGGCAGCTTCCAACCTGTACGAAGATGCCTTGTTTTACGGTGGTGCCTACCGGAGATCGTTGGTCGACGGTTGGCTGCGGGATACCAACAGTGAATACCTCCTCGATTTCTTTATACAGCATCCGAATTACGAGCCGATCTACGACGTCCTCAATCTTTCTACACGGTACGATTCCGTCGATGTGCCCATTTTCCACGTGGGCGGATGGCACGATGTCTTCATACAGGGATTGATCAATGCTTTTTGCGGCATTCGGGAGAGGGGAGGAGCGAAAGCCTCCGGGTATCAGAAGTTACTCGTGGGGCCGTGGACGCACAACCTTTTCAATTCTGCCTGCGGAGAAGTGACTTACCCCCATACCGGATTTGAGACTCTGTGGGATGACATGTTCGAATGGTTCGACCGCTGGCTCAAGGATCGGGATAACGGCATCGACTGGCGACCGGCGGTGCGTTACTATCTGATGGGAGACATCGATAGAACCGATGGCCTGGTGAACAGATGGATCGATGGCAATGTTTGGCCCCCGCCTTGCACGCAGACGCCGTTCTACCTCAGGGAAGGGGGATTCCTCAGCCAGGAAGCTCCCAGCAGCAATGAAACACCCGATGCATTCGATTACGACCCCGACGATCCCGTACCCACCGTGGGGGGACGGAATTTGAATATTCCGGCCGGGTGTTACGACCAGCGCTCGGTGGAGTCTCGGGACGATGTACTCGTCTACACGACCGAGCCGCTGGAGGAGCCCGTGGGCGTGGCGGGTCGGATTTCTGTGACCCTATGGGCGAGTTCCGATGCCGTGGATACCGATTTTACGGCCAAACTCTGTGATGTGTATCCCGACGGCAGGTCGATGTTGGTTGCCGATGGCATCGTTCAGGCCAGACATCGTCGTACCCTGTGGGACGAGGAGTTTCTGATACCCGGTCAGACGGTTGCGTTTCCAATCGACCTGTGGTCAACGGCCATCGTCTTCGATGTCGGCCATCGCATCCGCCTTGCGATTTCCAGCTCCAACTTCGATCGTTTTGAGGCCAATCCCAACACGGGCGAGCCTTTTCACCAGCACACGGCCACTGTCGTCGCCCATCAGACCGTGTATCACGAACCGGATCATCCCTCGGCCATCATTCTGCCTGTCATCGATTTATCGGACATTCCGGCTCCCGGAGCTGAACCCAGCGTGCCGGTGGCGTTTCTGCTGAAGCAGAATGTTCCCAATCCGTTTAACGACGAGACGCAGATCGTGATGTATTTTCATCGGATAAATCATCAAAACTCTGTGTATTCGGTTCAGGTCCTGTTGGAAATCTATAACCTGAGAGGACAATGCGTTAGACGCTGGGAGTTCTGGCGTCCTGTTGAGGGCAGCCTTACGGTACCCTGGCACGGTGATGATGACGATGGCCAACATCTTCCATCGGGGCTTTACTTCTGTCGTCTGACGGATGGATCGGCGATGGAGGCGATTAAAATGACACTCATCAGATAGGTCTTTTTTATATCGAGGAAAAACATCATGGAAATCGTCCGTCTGACTCCTGAGAACATAGAAGAGTACGCGTACCCATGCATGATGAAAAAGACGCGCTGGATCAAGCATCCCGAGCGGTACAGGGCCGTTTCCCTCGCATTCCTCCAAAAAACACTGGGACGATCGGTTCATGGCATCTGTGCTGTTAAAGAAGGAAAATCCGCGGGACATCTCTTCTACGGTCCGCTAAAGGGAGCGGGTTTTCCGGTTCGGTGCAGAGAGGAGAACATTCCTGCCATTTTTTGTACCCATATGAGGCCGTCTTTTGCACGGCAGGGTGCAGGAAGAGCCATGGTGGAAGCCGCCGTCGACGCCTGTCAGGATGCACCGGGGCTCCTGGTGCTGGCGTCGGGCATGAAATCGTACATGCCCATCGAGCCCTTCCTTCGACTGGGTTTCCATTTGATTCATGAGGATGGATTTTGGAAGATCGGTTATTATCCCATTCAGAAAGCATCGGTTCACGTGGAGACCTACACGCCGGAACTGGAGTGGGATTACATCAAGCCCTTCACGTTCATCACGGGTGATTTCTGTCCGTTTCTTGTGTATCTTCGGGAAGAGCAGAAGAAATGCGCTTCCCGATTCCATGAACAACTCCCGATAGAGGAGATTCCCTTCAGGGATGCCATCCGGAGGGATGAGAACGCCGTACCCGGATTCTATCTCTACGGCAAAAAAGTACCCCTGTCGCTCATGGCCGGCTGGAGACTAAGAAGGTACATCAAGAAAGGCGTCCGAGACGAGAGCCGGAAGACGTTCGGGACGACGGCTCCCACTGAGTTCACGAAGCGGAAATGAAACAGCCTCAACACGAGTCTATGGAGAAGTCAGAAAAGGATACGCCCATGATAGCTTACACGACCATGGATTCTGCAGTGGGAAGACTGCTGATTGCCTCATCGGATCGCGGTCTTCTGCGCATCGCGTTTCTACAGAATGGAGTCGGAGAGGTGATCCCTCGACTGGAGAAAGCCTATCCCGATGAGACGCTGGTTGAAGATTTGGCGACGAATCGGGACGCTTTGGATCAGCTTCAGGAATATTTCCAGGGCCACCGTCGCGTGTTCACGCTTCCCCTGGCGCTTCGGGGAACCGAGTTTCAGAGATCGGTCTGGGAAGCCGTGGCGGGCGTTCCCTACGGCGAAACACGCAGTTACGGGTATATTGCCCGCAAGCTGGGTAAACCACGGGCATGCCGGGCTGTGGGGGGAGCCAACGGGGCGAATCCCGTACCCATCGTCATTCCGTGTCACCGCATCATCGGATCGGACGGATCGATGACCGGATTCGGCGGCGGAATTCCCATCAAAGAAAATCTGCTGGCATTGGAAAAGGCGTCGATGATCAAAGAGCGTACAGATGATCCATAAGGGGAATAGAACCTAAAACGAAAGGAGGTGACGTGTATGCCTGTTTGGGTTTGTGGAAAGTGCGGTCATAAGGAGAATGCAAGGTGCCGGCCCAAGACATGTCCCAAATGCGGGGCTCCCAAAGAAGGATTCAAGAAAGAGGGATGATTCCGGTGCACAATGGAGGAACTGAAACAGAGAAGGGAGGGAATGATGAATACGAAACGTTTTGTTTTAGCCAGTCTCGCCGTGTTCGTGGCAGGAACGATTCTAGATTATGTGGTTCACATGGTCATACTGAAAGGTGCTTATGAGGCGTTGGCTTCCATCTGGAGAACGGACATGAATTCCTTGATATGGCTCATGTACGTGGGCAGCCTGATATTCGCCTTCTTGTTCATCTACATTTTCATCAAGGGGTATGAGGGCAAAGGCATCATGGAGGGGATCCGCTACGGGCTGATCATCGGTCTTTTCTTCCTCATGCCCAGCGCATTCGGTCAGTATGCGTCGTATCCGATTCCTTTCAGCCTTGCTATCCAGTGGTTCGTCTATGGTCTCATCGAGTTTATCATCTTCGGTATTATCGCGGCGGTCATTTATAAATCCGCGGGGGAGTAATTCTTCCGAGTCATAAAAAAAGCACCCGGGATGCATGCCCGGGTGCTTTGTATCGTTCTTAGATGGACGATGTTCTTTTTATTGCACCAAAAGCATTTTTCTCAGGAAAACCTTCGATCCGGCGATTAAACGGCAGAGATACACGCCGGAGGGCACCCGTTGATCCCATGCATTTCGCCCGTCCCAGACCAGGTGATAGATACCCGCCTCTTTCATCCCCTCATCTAAAATCCGTACCTGTTGTCCCAAAGCGTTATAGATGATCAGCCGGACCTCACTGTCTTTGGGCAGATGGTACGTGATGTGCGTCTCAGGATTGAAGGGGTTGGGAGCGTTGGGCAGGAGGTCGAACCGTGTGGGAATGATTTTTTCCGGATGCTGAACGTCGGAATCCAGGCTGACGATGAGGATGCCGAGGTTACTACTTTTACGGAACAGTCCCGTCTCATCGTATGCCGACACCCACCAGAGGTACGTGCCGTGGGCCAGATCCTCATCGGGAATGAACACCAGGGTCGTATCCAGAACCGGCTGAGAGCGCTGGTTTCTGAGGGAGCTTCCTCCCTGAAGCCTCAATGTCCATTCGTAGTACACATGACTGGCCGAGTCCGGGTCTGTGGTCTGATGCCATTTGAATTCAATGCTGTCCGGCCAGTCCGTGTACGTGGTGTAAAGAGGGTCGATGAGGGAAAACGCATAGGGTGGATCGGGCGTGCCGACGACCCTCCACACACTCGGCTTCTGATCCAACGCACCCGACGTGTCGACAACGACAAAAGTCACCTCCTCTTTTCCGTACCAGTCGGGCAGTGCAAAGAAGCACAGCATGTCCAGCAGGGAATCTACACGCCATTGGACAAATGCGTTATCCGTAATCCAAAAGTTTAAATTCTCGATATCGTCATCGACGTCGGTTACCAGCGTATCCAGACTCGAGAACGGTACCTTGAGGGTGTCGTCCTCGTTGAACGTATAATCGGGGACGTTTCCCCACCGTGGAGGATCGTTTACCGGTCTTACCGTATAGGCGACGGCCGTACTGTCCATGAAATTTTTCGGATCGGTTACTACGAGGCGGAGGTTCTCCACGCCGAACCACTCACTGTCGGGCACGGCCACGGTTAAAATCCGATTCTCAAGAGTCACGATGAGTTCGTCGTAGCCGGTCACGGTCCAGACGAGTTCTTCGTCGCTCTGGTATGGGTCGCTGACGAATAAATCCAACTCGAGGGGAGGAAATGTCTCTCCTTCGTCTATAGTCTGCTCGGGTATCGAGCTGATGATGGGGGTGTCGTCCATGATTCTGACGAGGGCCGTGTCCACTCCGAATCCGCCATCGTCATCCATGACCCTCAACCAAATAATGTGTTTGCCCGTATCGGGATAACTCTTGGATGTCGTCTGACCCTCGACTTCATAGTATCCGTCACCGTTCAGGTCCCACTGGTAGATGTGCTGGTCGTTGAAACCGGGATCGATGGCATTTCCTGTGAACGTGACGGTCTCGCCCACGGGGCTCGAGTAGGGCCCTCCCGCATCGGCCGTTGGATTGACGTTGGTCAGCGAAATGTTTACGGTGTCTTTGTCTGAGCCACCGTCGTCGTCGGTAACCGTGACGATGACACTGTATTCGCCCTGATCCCCATAGGCATGGCTCACCGTTGTGCCTTCTTTTGTTTCACTCTGATTGAATCGCCAGGTTGCCGTGTGCTCATCTTCCGAGCCCTGATCTGTGATGTCCACGGTCAACTCGAGGATGTCACCCTCCTCTCCTTGGATGTCCTCACCCGCATTGGCTGTCGGGGGGACATTGGCGATCTGTATCGCCGTCGTGTCGTAGTCGAGTTGTCCGGCGTTGTCTTTTACCCGGAGTACAACTTGCCCGTCGAAATCGTCGGCAAAGGTATGCACGGCCGAGGCCGTGTCGGCAATAACGTCGAATTCGCCATCGTTTTCCCAGTCCCATGCATACTCCGCGATGCCGGAATTGGGTCCTTCGTCCACGGATGCAGAACCGTCGAAAGCAACGGGGCTACCCTCCGTGCCGGAGTAGGGTCCGCCTGCCGCGGATACGGGCGGAGAGTCGCCGACGTTCAGGAGATAACGGAGCCGGACGGTTTCGTCGTCGCAGGGGTAGAGCACGTAAAAATTGTTACGATAGGCCCGGACGAGGTGTTTGCTCCGTCCTTCGTACCCTCCCACACCGGTGGCCAGCATCGAGGGGTTGGACCACGTCACACCTTGATTCGTAGAGACGGCTGCGTACAAGTCTCCTTCGTCTTTCGTGACGTAGGCTACGACCACGATAGAGCCTTCATCAGATGCGGCCACGGAGCCCAGCCCCCAGCCGTTCCCCTCTTTCCAGGGCCGGAGCTCGCCGGCTTTGTTTACGATGGTATTGCGTATCTGTGTGTTGCCCTCATACCGTACATACCGGACAGAGGCTGCCCCGCCGATATCCATATCGTACTGCGACCCATAACACATATGCACATTGCCGGTGAGGTCGACGAATACATCGGGACTTCCGTTTCTTCCCGTGCAGGCGATGGCGTGGATGTCTGCGACATAATCGAGATAGCTACCCGCGGACTGGGAACGGTAGTACGAGATGGGCCCCTGTTCGCTGTTGGGACAGCCGATAGCAAGATGGGCGATTCCGTCGATGGAAGCATCGATTTCGATGCGGTCGTCGGCGCGATACAGGTTCGGGCCTGCGATGTTGTCCTGTCGGATGATGACTCTTCTGTCCTGAATGCAGACGTAACTCACGCTGCCCCAGAGATCCGATGTGGCAACGCCCCAGGCGATATGGGTCCGGTAAAACGGGTCCACTTCCAGGCGAACCATGTATCCCCGGATCACGTTGGAGGCGATGTGATAAGGCGGTCCCCATCCCGTGTAAGATCGCTGGACGTAGTAGATGTTGTAGAGTAAATAATCCAGCGGAAAGCGGTAGCAGACGTGAGGATTCCCCTCGCCGTCCACGGCGATAGAGGCACCGAAGTTCCAGCCGCCAGACTCGGTTTCGGTCCCGGGTATCGGCTCATGTACCAGAATCTCACCCCGCCCATCGGTTTCGGTATAGATAACCCCGCTATACATCGCGATGATATGGAGGTGACCCGTGTTTCTGTCGATATCAAAATCGGGAGATACACCTCCGGAGATCGTGATGGGATCGGACCACTGATGTTGTGCCGTAACGGCGACTGAGAAAAACAGGATGATTGAACATGCCCAGAAAAGAAAACCTTCTTTCATCTCTCCAAGCCCCCTCCAGACGAATAATGACCATTAGGCGATACGTATGGCTGAAAACAGGCCATTCTTATAAAAAATGAATCGGCTATAATATTCTAATTATCATACGATTATATGACTTTATCCGAACATCGTAAACGTAACCTAACATATTCTGCATTAATTGTGCCACAGAGATTCACAGGATTCCTTCACGCAATCCCTCATCATGCGTTGTGTGAGTTGAAGTCCCGATCGTGTTGAGCCGGTCATTTGACATTGAGCATATCATTGTCACCTCAGATGATGGGTACGATGTTG
>CAZTKR010000018.1:0-27788 GCA_964614115.1 uncultured bacterium
TGGTTTAAATATCGTTGCTCGTTTGCTTGAACATGACTTTTTCAGGGACGACTAAGTACGGAATGATGAATCAGGCTTAACCTGTGAGCTTCAGAATAACACTGTCAGAGCGATAGGAAGGATTTCTTTGAGAAAATGCGAGGAATGAGGAAAGAGGATGCCTTAGTACGGATTTTTTATCATTATATACGTACTTTATTTCCCCATCCAAGAGGAAAAAAACACGTGCTTTGTTTCTTATTCTGGTTTCAAGAGTCTGACAAAACGCCGGAATTGTAATGCCTGCACATACAACCGGACAGCTGCCGGGACGCATCCATGGATTCCCTGCCATGATTCCGGGATATGTGACTGCCTGTCCTACCTGCCAGCGTATAGTTATAGACGATGCCCCGCAATCCGACCGATTGAATGACCGGATTCATGAGAAGTATCAGCAGAAATGATCCGGGCTCAGGCCACGGTGACATCATCACACAAGTACACATCCTGGATGGCGTTGAGCAGGGCCACGCCGTCTTTCATCGGCTTCTGGAAGGCTTTCCGGCCCGAGATCAGCCCCATGCCGCCCGCACGCTTGTTGATGACGGCCGTTTTCACGGCATCGGCCAGGTCGCTGGCACCGGAGGAGGCGCCTCCGGAATTGATGAGACCCACGCGTCCCATGTAGCAGTTGACGACTTGATACCGAGTCAGGTCGATGGGATGATCGGAGGTCAGGTCGGAGTACACCTTCTTGTGCGTCTTCCCGAAATTCAGGGCCGTATAACCGCCGTTGCACGTGGGCTGCTTCTGCTTGATGATATCCGCTTCCAGGGTCACACCGATGTGATTGGCCTGTCCCGTCAGGTCGGCGGACGTGTGGTAATCGTTCTCTCTCGTTTTGAACGCCGGGTTCCGCAGATACGCCCAGAGAACCGTGACCATGCCCAGCTCGTGGGCATACTGGAAGGCATCGGAAATCTCCTGAATCTGCCGGCTGGACACCTCGGCGCCGAAATAGATGGTGGCTCCAACGGCCACGGCGCCCAGGTCGAATGCCTGGTCCACGCTGGTGAACAGGATCTGGTCGAACGTGTTGGGATACGTCAGGAGCTCGTTGTGATTGATCTTCACGATAAAGGGAATCTTGTGGGCATACTTACGGCATATCGATCCCAGTACGCCCAGGGTGGACGCCACCGCGTTGCACCCGCCCTCCATGGCCAGCTTCACGATATTCTCGGGATCGAAATAGATGGGGTTGGGCGCGAACGAGGCACCGCCGCTATGCTCGATCCCTTGATCCACGGGCAGAATGGAGAGGTACCCCTTCCTCGAGAGACGACCGTGATCATACATCGTCTGCATGTTGCGGAGTACACCGGCTGGCCGGTCCGTCGTCAGCAGGATCCGGTCGATAAAATCCGGCCCAGGTACGTGCAGTTGATCTTTGGGAACAATGCCCGTATGATTCAACAGGTTATCGGCGTCCTCCCCCAGGTATTGCCTGATTTTTTCTATCATCATCAACCTCCCTTCTTGATACCTGTATCAACGCGTCAAAAATTTATAAACCGTGGTTTGTGTGTACGTCTCGCCGGGCTCCAGCACCACGGAGGGGAAATCCGGCTTATTGGGCGAATCGGGATAATGCTGTGTCTCCAAGCAGAAACCGTTCCGTTTCTGGTACACCCATCCCCCCTTCCCAGTGATAGTACCGTCAAGGAAATTGCCCGTATAAAACTGCATGCCGGGCTCCGTCGTCCAGACTTCCAGAACCCGTCCCGTCTCGGGCTCGTGAGCCGTGGCTGCCAGAGACAGGGTGCCGGCGTCCTTCAGGACCCAGTTGTGATCGTACCCCAGCCCAAAGACAAGCTGTTGGTCGTCCGCATCGATTCGGGCCCCGATGACTATGGGCTGGGTAAAATCAAAGGGCGTGCCCTTCACGGGCCGCAACTCGCCCGTGGGGATCAATCCTTCGTTGATGGGTGTGAAATAATCGGCGTCGATCATCAGCTCGTGTCCCAGGATATCCCCCCGGCCCCGTAGGTTGAAGTAAGAGTGATTCGTCATGTTGACCACCGTGGCCTTGTCCGTGGTGGCCGAATAGGCGATGCGGAGCTCGTTGTCCCGGGTCAGGAGATACGTGACTGTGGCTTCCAGGTTTCCGGGGTAGCTTTCCTCCCCGTCACGGCTGGAGTACGTGAATCTCACGCCCACGCCGTCATCGTTCCTCACCTGTTCCGCCTGCCATACGACTTTGTCGAATCCCCGGATGCCTCCGTGAAGATGATTGTCCCCGTTGTTCCGCGCCAGCGTATAGTCCACTCCTTTCAGTGAGAATGCCCCCCGGGCGATCCGGTTGGCGTAGCGTCCGATAATCGCGCCGAAATACGGATGCTCCTCCATGTACCCATCCAGTTGATCGAATCCCAACACCACGTCTCCCAGCGTGCCATGCCGGTCCGGCACCCGTATGGACACGACGATGCCCCCGTAATTCATGATTTTAACCTGTACCCGCTGGCTGTTGGTCAGGGTATAGAGCTCGATGACATCGCCCTGGGGAGTCTTGCCAAACGGTTCTTTTTCAACGATCATCTCAGGTCCTCTCTTTGGTGTGCAAAAAAGAAACCCAGCCGTCAAACAACCCATGAAAACAAGCCTTGCATTCCGTCTCATCGATACCACCTATGCTTTTGTTTTGGACACTATCCATTTTCCGATTGCGCTCGTCAAACCGCGTATTTTCTGGCCGATATCTTTCTTATCCCGATGCATGTATTCTTCTTTCTATTTCCGGTACCGATACAGTTCTCTCAACTTAAAAATCCGAATCAATTGGACGTATCCACCTCTCGCTCCCGTTTCATCGCCTACGATGGATCGACTCGTATCGAAATATCGCAACCACAGTGGACGTCCTCACTCTTCCGGCTTCATGTGTTCCATGTGAATCATCTCCACCATGGCCTGAAAATCCCTGGCCTTAAACACCGTCCACGGAAAGGACGGCAAATCCTTCAGATAGGGCGCCTGCCACCCGTACTCGGGATGCGCCCGGAGGAACGGTTCTGCCAGGAATGGAATGTCGCAGGAATGGCCGAACTTGGCCCAGAACATCATCTGAGAAGCCCACTCCGAGTCCGTCACCTTGGCATCGATGGCACCGCCCGGGTAATAGGGGCCCCAACCCCACTCGGGCAGGCCGTTGGGATCGTATTCTACATGACCGCATAAGGACCGGCTGCCCGGATTGTAGGCTTCGACATAACTGTCGTAGTGATCCGCCAGCATCTTCCGGGCCAGCCCCCGGTCGATCTGGCCGTAATGCTCCCGCATCAGCGTTTGCCAGCGGGCCCACCGGGCGTTGGGCGATGTGCCGGGATCGTGGTAATCCATCCCCCTGGCCTCTTCGGCACGAACCCGTCCATCCTGGGCCACGTTGGAACCCGTGTAGTATCCGTCGAACGTCCGCCAGACCCGGGGATGCTTCAGGGCCAACTCGAGCCTGGCGATCTCCCCGGTCTTGATGTCACCCACGAGCCAGTCGTTGGCATAACCGCCGTTGTTGCCCTTCATCATGATGTCGATGAATCCGTCGATGGACTGTGCATACTGGGCCGCCTTGCGAATCCGCTGGAACTCGGGAATGCCCTGGGGATCGAAACCCTCAAACCCGCTCATCGTGGTTTCCGTGATGATCAGGCCGGCACTGGTGATCCAGAAATCCGTGCCGCCGAAAATCCAGCCGGGAAACGCCTGGGTGATAAAACGGTTGCCGGCTTGGGGATTCACGTCGAGGACGACGTTCCAGTTGCGGCAGAACATGTAGTCGTACCACAGATTATGACCCGCCACGATGCGTCCGTCTCGTGTGGCATTGCCCGTGGCGATGAAGGCACTGCACGACCCGTGGGCCTGAGTATGGGGCAGGTAGTACCAGGCCAGGTCGATCCAGCCGTTGTAGGCCGTGATGTCCAACGCATCGTACTCGGATATCCCCGCCTTTCTCAGTCCGGCCACGATGCCGCCTATTTCATCCCGATACTCCTCTTCCAGCACGGGCCAGAACAGTTCGCCGGCCGCCTTGCGGAAGAACGCCCACGGCCGATCCGTTGTCTTCTCCAGGTAGTAGGCGATGATCTCCATGGTCTCGTCGATGGCTTCGGCCAACAGGTACCCGTTCTGGAATCCGCGCTGGAACCCACGGCCCTGGACGTACAGATATACCCAGCCGTCCTGCTCCGAGACGACGGCTTCATCGATCCACGCTCGTTCCTCCTGGGTCAGCGGCGTCTGGGGCTGCAGGAATCCGGCCTGGCACACCACCAGGATGGCTATCATCACGAACGTCCGCATGACCAGCGCCTCCCGCATGAATTTTTTAGGATTGAATGAAAGAGGTGACGAACGCGTGCATATTCCGGGGTATCGAGGTTTGGGATAACAATCCTGCCCCTCCCCGAATCAGCAAATGCATCAACATACGGCAAAAAAAATAGTTTTTATTCCGAAGATGCATCATCCTCGGATAAAAGTTCTGCCACCGTATCCGTGATCTCCTTCCACGTAAACGGCTTCTCGAAGGCGCGTTTGGCTCCGAATTTAATGGCCAGATCCAGATAATAACGGCCACGAACTTTACCGCCCCCGGAAATGGCGATGATCTTCACGTTGGGATCGATCCGTTTTAAATCCTTGATGGTCTCGAGACCCTCTTTTTTCGGCATGATGATATCCGTGATCACAACATCGGTGGGATTGTCGGAATAGAGTTCAATCCCCGTTTCGCCGTCGGATGCCTCGATGACGTCGTGACCTTTCTTCTCCAGCATGCGTCGGATGATCGTTCGAACGGGTGCATCATCTTCAATCAGTAGGATAACGGCCATACCTCATTTCTCTCCCGTTTTTGAGTAGGCGTCTATTCCTAAGATAAACTGGATCTCTCCGAAATACATCCTGTGATAGTCTCCTTCGGGATAATGCGATGGGATTTCCCCATCGAGAAAGTGTGCGGGAGCCAGGTCGTCCCAGTAGATTTTACGACATTCCAGAATCAGCTCGGCCTCCTGGAAGCAAGGGGCTGCCACAACATTGGACGCCGTGGGAGTCAGCCCGGCCTCGGATATTTTGTCCCCCGAACGGCCCGATTTCGAGCCCAGCAGTTCCAGGGCCGGCCGATACGCTTCGGGCAGCACATTCAGCGTGAATGTGTCGTACCGCTCCATGAATGCATACGTGTACCGGCTGGGACGTACGACAACCTGAACGAAGGGTTTGTTCCACATGGCTCCCATGCTACCCCAACCGATGGTCATCGTGTTGAATCGACCCGCAGAAAAATCTCCGCTCATCAACAGCAGCCACCGGTTCATCCACATATCGTAGGTGCGAAACGTCAGGTTTTCCATGGATATATGTTGCAGGGTCATCGTGTTGCTCTCGTTCTCTATGCAGCTACTTTTTATAAGATAAACATTTTATTTACAATTACAAGTACAAATTATATCAATTTTACGAATTTATTCTGCAGGAAGTCGGATTTTTCGCTTCTCCGGCTCGGGGTGCTGCCGGTAGAGGATGACCGTATGGCCCATCATGCCCACGATCTCGCTTTTCGTCTCTTTTTGAATCGTCTCGGATAAGGTGCGCATGTCCTCGAAGAAATCGATGAAGCGTATCTTGATCAGCTCGTGAACCGATAGCGCATCGTCGACTTTTTGAACAAGCGGCTCCGTGAGACCCTTCTTACCCACCCATACGGCGGGACTCTGGTGATGGGCCAGTGCCCGGAGGTATTTGCGCGTCGATCCTTTCAGCCGAACGGTTTCCTTCATCATGGCTCCATGGGTGATTGACTTAAAATTGCCCGGACTGCAGCATGACCAGCGTACACGCCCGGATGGTGGGGATATCGTTCTGCTGCAATCGTCCTTCCAGTGCATCCGACTCGGAGCCCGGGTTGAAGATGACGCGGCCGGGTTTGAGTGCCAGGATGTCGTCCGCCAGGGCCGCACTCCGGAGCGGGCCCACGTACATCGTTAAAGTGTGTACTTCATCCTGAATGTCGGACAGATGATGAATGACCGGAATCTGCTCGATCTCATCCAGCCTGGGGTGAACAGGAATCACCCGATAGCCGAGTCCTTTCAGCAACCGGACGGCCATATTCGAATAGCGCTGGGGCTTGTCGCTGGCTCCCAGAACGACGACCGTATGATCCTGATGATTTGTTTTCATGCTTCACCGTATCTCCCTACGATGATTCTTCCAGCAGTTCGTATACCGTACCGACCAGCTGCTTCCATGCAAACGGTTTCTCGAACGTGCGGTCGGCCCCGAATTTTCGGGCCAGATTCAGATAAAACGGCGGTTTGACCTTACCCCCTCCCGAAATGGCGATGATCTTTATTTCGGGGGATTCCCTTTTGAGTTCTTTGATGGTTTCCAGTCCCTCCTTCTCGGGCAGGATGATGTCCATGATGATCAGGTCGATCTTTTCCCTGTGGTAGAGGGTCATCGCCTCCTTTCCGTTCTCTGCTTCGAAAATCGTATGCCCTTCGGTCTCCAGCATCCGTCGAATGACGGTGCGTACGGGCAGGTCGTCTTCAACAACGAGTATGTTCGCCATGTGACATATCCCCTATGCCGATAAAATGTCCCATACCTATCTAACCGATGATCTTAAAACCCACTGTCTTTGTGATACGCGTTCGTGCCTTCCTGTCCTGCACAGAAATCTCCAGTTCGTACTCACCGGGCGTATCGTCGGGTAACACGACAGACCGCACGATCCATTCGTCGGTCCTGTTCCCGGAATACGCATCTTGAACGCTAATTTGCACATTTTTTTCATTAAAAAAAACATTTTTTATACTGCTGTAAAATTTTTTCAGGAAGGATTCCTCCCGGGTGATCTGGGTCATCTTCAGTCGAATCGTAAAATCCGACCGTTCATTCCTGCCCAGTATCAGGTTGTATACCTCGAAATACAGGACGATGGGTGCGTCCCCGCGAAACCGGCGCTGGATGTTGGGTACGATGTACGGAGCGAGGCTATGCCCGTACGGTTCGAGTTCCAGGAGCCACGCGTTGGGGGGCACGTCGGCCAGCATGATGTCGGACATCCTCAGGTCGGGCCCCCGGGTGGACGGAACATGGAACGTGGTCTTGAGGATACCCTCCTGGCGGGTCTGCTCGTTGATCAGCCGCATTCCAGAAAAATACGTGCCCGGAGCCAGCCGCTGATGCACCGTTCGGATGATCCGTCCCGTCGCATCGGCCCGCATCGAACCGGCCGTCTCCGTGGTATCGTAACGATGGACTTCCTCCCACCGGCCGTCGAACACCACGATCTCGTGGAGCAGGCGATACCGCTCCTCCCGTTCCGGGTCTGGCAGCGCGCCGGCCGTCAGCTCGTAGTGGTAAAACACAGCCTCCAGGCCGTCTTGGCCTTTAAAGCAGAAGTGGCAGAATGGGACGTCGAACAACCGGTGTTCGGGAACGACGTTGGTCGTGGATGTGGACGTGCCCAGTTCGATGGACGGCAAACCCCCCAATGTGATGATATCCCGGGCGTACAGGGGTTGTATATCCAGGCAGTAGCCGTCGCTCCAGCCGCCACCGGCCATGGGCTTCCGCTTTCTCCGGAAGTGAAAGGCCATCTCCGGCCTGCCGTCCCGGGCACGGTACAGCCACGAGAGGTTCATGTCCACATCCACATTCTCACTGAGAAACGTTTCTTGATAATCGGGCTTTCCGTGTCGTACGTAGATCAGACCCATGTCGTCCACTTCCTGCTGTATCCGGCTGCCCCTGGTGGCGCTGAACTGGGAGAGCACTGTCGGGAAATACCGTTCCACCGGCTCGGGCAGATCGGTCAGGAAAAATTCCAGGGGCTCCTTGTCCGGGTAGCGCCGGTATTGACTACGGGCTTTCTGCAGACGGGCGAAGTGTTCGGGCAGCCTTTCGTTGAACGGCGTGGTGAGCACAGGATCGCGGCTCCTCCAGAAAACCCGAAAGAAACACTTCCGGTCGTCCAGCGATCCTTCCATGTATTTGTCGTACTCGGCATCGGTGACCAGGAAGATGATGTCGGAGAAAAAGGCGTCGGATTCTTCGTCGCAGGAAATGGCGGTCACGCCCTTCCAGTACGCATCATGGGCCAGGGTATCGCAGCCCAGGGCAAACAGGTTGTGCGCCTCGTACAGGAGCGCCAGGGCGGGCAGCACGTCCGGATGGCGCTCCTTGTAACATGCCAATTGCTCTTGAGCTTCTGGATACCTTCCGGCCCGGTGGAGCGCCTCCACCCGATCCAGCCCGAACCGCGCCCGTCCGGGAAATGCCGCCATCAGCTCAGGCAGCGTCGCGCTCAAACGGTTGGCCTGGTGAAAGGCGAACCCGATGCGCCGGTACAGCGCATAGGCGCTCCGATAATCCGGGTCGATGAGGATCAGCCGTTCCAGCTCCTTCAGTGCGCTGGTAAAATGCTTGGGATACCGGATGAGGAGCATGGCCTTCTGGTAGTAGGCGTCTTTCAGGGCGGGATCGTACCGGATGGCCCATCGCAGCAGGTCGATGGCCCGCTGCTTGGTGTAGGGCCCGTCCTTGTACAGCATGGCCAGGGCATAATACGCCTCCGCGTACCGTTTCTTCAGCCTCATGGCCTTGCGGTAGAATCGTTCCGCTTTTTGGTGCTCGCCCGGCCTGCAGGCGTAGAGGTTGCCCAGCTTCAGGTAGGCGGCCGCGTCCTGCTTCAGGCACAGGATGGAATCCAGCACGGCCTCGGCCTGCTGGGGATGCTCCTGGGCCATGTACTTGTCCGCTTTCTCGTGGAGCGTTTTGATTCGTATTGTGAGACGCTGCTGGGACAGCAGACGGTCCTCCGGCCCGGAACGGTTGGAGGAACCGCATGACAGTAACAAACCGACAAAAGCGGATAATATCAGAATCCGTTCTGTGTGGAACGTTCTCATGGAGATACAACCGTTTCCTGCATGATGGGATGTCGAAAAACGCCCGCCCATAGAGAATACGGCAGGCGGGTTGCTTCACCCTATACCAGGATCATCACCCATGAGGTCCGGACAGTGTATCGCGGACGGCGAATCTCCAGGGAAGCGAACAATCCATGTCACGGGTTGTTGCGGACGAGCGAATGAACCAGGAGCGTGTCCGGATACAGTGGGATCACAGATGACCAACCATGAGCGAACGATCTGTGAACGCTGTTACTGATCCTCGGTAAAACGGGTTGCGAGCGCATTGAATTGATCCGTTTTATAGGAGCTGGCCTCTACGATTCCAACCTCCACGGGCATCGTCAGAAAGAGGGTTAGAAAAAAACCGGCACCGTACTCGTACTTACGATTTCCAACATAGCAGTTCTTTTTGCCCTGAGCTCCGATTATGATGGCCGGTTCGTAGACGCTGGGCTTTTTCGTATGCAGATTG
Source organism: uncultured bacterium (assembly GCA_964614115.1). Classification (GTDB taxonomy): domain Bacteria; phylum Zhuqueibacterota; class QNDG01; order QNDG01; family DSAB01; genus CAZTKR01. The sequence continues at coordinate 9,442 of CAZTKR010000018.1, forward strand.
GATGCCTTATAGGTATAAAAATTATTTATGCATGTCTCCTGTAATTCTTCTTGAGATGCGTGTTTCTTTAAAAGTTCTTTATATTCTTCCAGTTTGGTTGTTTATGCTGCCATTTTTTATCCTGGAGTCATTGTTCATTCAAATCTTTGAACAACCAATCCTTTACACGTTTCAAAAATATTATACAACTAAATGCCGGAGAAATCAAGTGGTTCCAGTATAGAATTACAGGATTGTGCAAGATTCTTACATTTCTATGTATTGTTTTTTGCATACAATACCATTATATTGAGAACCGTAAATGAGGTAAACGGATCATCCATAGGAGGCGTAACGTGAAAAAGCTACGCTTAATCGGACTCATCGTTCTGGGACTGGTGGTGATCCTGGGGATCGTGGCATACCTTGTGATCCCCGGAATACTGGCCAACACATTCTTGTATCCCAACCGCCAGACGCTGGTGAAAAACCCAGGCGACTACGGATTGAGCTATGAAGATGTTACCATCACAACAGACGACGGGGTCGCCCTGGCGTGCTGGCTGATGAAAGGCACGAGCGATGGCGTGATCATCATCGGTCATCCCGCAACCTTCACGCGTTATGGCTACTCTTTGGAAAGCGAAGGCATTGCCAAGTCGGGTTACCATCGGGATGTGGAATTCATTCCTGCTGCCAAGCATCTGGTGGAAGCCGGTTATTCGGTGCTGATGGTCGATCAGCGCAATCACGGCAAGAGTGGCGCCAGCCCCGGTGACGGCCCCCACGATCCTGTCGAAGCGTATCGGGATTTAATCGCCGCGGTCAAGTACGTTGCCGATCATCCCGATTTGGCTGGTAAAGACATCGGTCTACTCAGTTTCTGTCAAAGCTCTGTTGTGAGTATGGTAGCCATGAGCAAAGAGCCCGGGTTTCTGCAACAAGCCGGCGTGAAGGCGCTTGTGGCCGTCCAACCCATTTCCATTGAAATATTCTATAAGCAGTATGGATTGCCCGACTGGCTTGTCAATAAAATAAAGGGTGTCTACTCGGACAAGGGATTGGATATAAAGGATCAGGATCCCGTACTCTATGCTCCGACTATTTTTGTGCCCACGCTCTTCGTACAGAATGTCAACGACCCCTGGTCGGACATGGAGCATTCCCGCGCCATCTACGACGCCATTCCCACGGAGAAAGAGGCCATCTGGCTGGATGAGGAGGAGCATCACCGGTTTCTGACTTACAACTGGTTCAATGACCACCCGGGACCGCTCCTGGACTTCTTGGGTCGGCACCTGGGCGAGCGTTAGCCCGTCAAGGCGGCAAGGAGATAAAGATGACCCCTTCAAGCTCCATCCCAGGTTAAACGTGGGATATAGAAGTTGTTCTATTCCTCTGATGGTGATAAAGATGGTGTGATTTTGTCGAACGGGATCGATTCTCTACGAGGAAATCTGGATTCGCGTCACTGCCCCTTGATGAAGATCATCGTCATGTCGTCCTGCTGGGGCATGTCCCCCACAAACCGCCGTATGTCTCTCAGGATGGCCTCGTAGATGTCATCCACAGGCTGGGTGTGGTTCTTCTGGATAATCTGCATCAACCGCTCCTCGCCGTACTCTTCCCGCCGCCGGTTCATGGCCTCCGTGAATCCATCCGTATAGAATACCAGTAAATCTCCGGCATCCAGATGGATAGTATTTTCCTTGATGACACGATTGAAGATATCGCCCCTCTCCAGACCCAGGGCAATACCGTTGGGCTCCAGGAGGTGGCATTGCTCCTCCGCACAACGGAAATGGAGGACCGGATTATGTCCGGCCCGCGAATAGACGATGGTCTTCTTCTCCGAGTCCAGGATGGCGTAAAAAAGGCTGACAAAGGCGTCGCGGTCGATGGTCCGGTAGAGCAGGTTGTTCACCTTGACCAGCACGTCTCGGGGCGACACGGCGTTGTCCGAATGCGACTGGATGATGCCCTTGGTCAGGGTCATGTAGATGGCCGCGGGCACGCCTTTCCCAGACACGTCTCCGATGACAATGCCCAGCTTCGAGTCTCCCATCTCGATGAAATCGAAATAATCGCCCCCTGTTTCCTTGGCCGGAATGCACATGCCCGACACATCGAAACCGGGAACCACCGGACGCTTTTTGGGCAGAAGCCGCATCTGGACCTGCCGGGCGATCTCCAGTTCCTTGGTCATGCGAACCCGCTCGGTGATCCGCCGGATGTGCCTGGGAACCAGGTCCGCATGGTAGGTGAACTGTTCTTTCTTGATGAAGCCGCGCACCATAAAGACCAGGGGCAGGCTCAGGAGCACAAGGGACACCACACCGCCGAGGAATAACGACTCTGCCGGGCTCGTGATGAAGGGAAGGGTCTGCATGACGCCCATGCACACGAAATTGGCGATGATCACGGTGAGCAGGTCGTACTTCCAGAACAGGAAGCCGAAGAACAGCCCGACGATGAACCAGGCAAGAATCTCATAATTCATGGGATAGAGTGACACATGAATGCCCCAGAAGGCCGGGACGAAGAACGACCACAGGGCCGCCGTGATAATGACGGCCACAACCTTGATTTTGAGATGCCTGTAGATGAACATGTTGCCGAAGAGCCGGAACACCAGCTCCGACAGCAGACTGCCGGAAACGGCCGTGAGCACAGGGATGAGAAAGGCCAGGGGTACGGACAGGATGGACTGGTACCCGGCAATGCGGGTCGTGCATCCCAGCCGGTTGAGGGCGCTAGAGAAAAGGAGCGCCATCAGCCCCAGCGCGATGAAGCCCGCGCAGTACCCCCGGAGAGCGGAGCGTGCAAAATCGAGGGTGGACACATGCCGGTTGATGATGCCGTCGATGGCGGCCAGCTTCTGGCCGTACCGTTCCCGGGTCAGCGATTCGCCCACGCTCCATGCCATAAAACCGAAGATGGATAAAAACGGCCGGACGATCAACATGGATATGATGAAAAGAAACATGGCGACACCGTCATAGCTCAGCTCGCCAAGCGTCATGCCGAACGCCTGGACTCGGAATTTAAGAATCGCCTGGATCAGGAACGAAACCCACATCAGCAGGAACACCAGTCCGCCTGTACGGACGCCGATCTCCCCTTCGTGGTACTTCTTCAGAAACACGGCGAAGAGAATCAGGCCGATGAGGAACAACACCGTCGTGGGAATGACCTGTTTGAAGAAGTATTCGTTCCCGCTCTGCTGCTTGATGACGGTCGCTTCTTTCTCCGGTGGTCGGTAGTAGAATTCAAAATGCCCGACTTCCTGTCCTTGGACGCCGACGACGAGGGTCACGAAGGATTCGTCGAAATCCGAGTCTCTCCTCCATCGAAACGTGTAATCCGTCCTGTTCTCCAGCACCTGGCTCGTAAAAATGTCTTTTTGGAATTCAAAGCTGTCCACACGCCGCTGCTCCAGGAAATCGCCGGCAATGCGCAACGCCTCTTCCTCGGTGAGATGGACATCATCCGAATACGGCCAATCCATGGGCACGTCGTGATGGAAGCCCACGATATCGCCCGGTCCCGATATCAACACGGCGAACCGCTCCTGGGACGCACTGCTGGGCACGTTCTCGAACCAGAAGACCCGCCACATGAAATCATAGCCGTTCCAGGGTTTGTACCGGAGCATCTCCTGAGCCACCTCGAGGCCGAACTTCTTCTGCAGGTAGATGAACGCCTCGTCATCGTACTGCATCACCATGGAACGGTTGAATCCGTATAAATCATACTCCTGTTCATCCATAAAATCTTGGGCGACTTCGATGGCCTGAGACCGGCCGATTCGCACGTTGGCGCCCTTGTACGGATAGAAGGTATCCAGTAGCAGGCAGAAGATAACCAAGCCGATGACGGCAAACGCAATCAGGCCGATGGTGGATTTCCAGTCTATGGTCTTCATGGCAGGTGAACCGTTCCTCATCCTTCCGCGTTTTCCAGCAACGATTTCAGTTCCAGGGGCGTCCCCTTGGACACCTCTCTTTGCAGGCTGAGCGCCCCCTGGGGGCATTTAGAGACACAGAGACCGCATCCCATGCACAAATCCGCGTTCACGCAGGGCAGGTCGTCCTCCACCCGGATAGCTGAGAAGGGACACGTTTCCACGCACGTGCCGCATCCGGTACACGTATCGGCATGCAGACGAGCCACGTAACCCGAAGACGCCAGCATGGGCGTGCCGTTCCTATGCGCCTGCATGGCGCCGCAGCAGCATTCACAACAGTTGCAGATGGCGTAGAACCGGCCCAGCATGGCATCCTTGAAAAAGGCATGGTGCACATGACCCCGGTCGTGCTCTGCCCTGAGGATATCGACCGCTTCCTCCTGGGAAATGCGCCGGGAACGATTGGGATGGTGCTCGATGACAAAATCGGCGAACGGCTGACCGATGACGAGACACACGTCCAGGGGCAGACAGGGATTCTTACGAACCACGCGGCAGGGGCAGTCCAACACCACGATGTGGTCTGGATTCTTCAGGATGATGTCCCGTGCCGTGGCGTAGGGAATGACGTGCTCCAGGTCGGTGAGCCGGATTTCTTTGTCCAGGGTGACCAACTGCTCGGCTGCGGCCAGGGGAACGACCTTCCCGTGATACCCATCCGCAAATGTAACTTTTCCTTTACCAACCGATCCATCGGACATGCCATCCTGATTCTCCCGACGGGCATGCCGGTTTCCCCGCCGGGCAAGAACGTTTTCGATGGCATGAACCAGGGGACGGAACATCCGGGCGATGGGATGTTCGCCCGTTCCGATCCCGATGTACAGATACGTCCAGCGTGCATACACGTACCCGTGGAGCCCGTCGAACCACGAGTAGCCTGGAATGTTACGGCCTTCCTGTACAAAAGCACGGGTCGACGGACGGATGAAACGGTGTCTGCGGCGGTTCTTCATGGCGCTCCTTCGTGAAAAAGGGAATCGCTCGAGACAGGCTCATTCATCATCCGGGGTTCGGACGAACCGGATGTCCTTCACCCGTCCGGCGTTCAGCGAAAAACCGGTGACCGCGTCCTGTGCATCCCGGATAAAGTGTACACCCATTCCGGCAACCACGAACCGGTCGGTTAGCGTGGGCTCCAGGGGTTCCTTGGGATAGTCTTTGTGCTCGTTCTCATGCCTGAGAAAAAGCCGTCCTTCTTCCTTCACGACACGATACGTCACCATCAGCTCGTCGCTGAAGTAATCCCCGGTATAACCGGGGAGACGGGCTTCTGGGACGTCCACGGCATCCATAGCCTCGTACGCGGTCGGTTCGCCATCGCCGCGTTGAACCTCCAGGAGCATCCGCGGTTTTTGCGCTTTGAACGTAACGGTCAGGGCAGACGGGTATTGGGCGAGTACGAAGGCGGTTTTGGACAAGGCGGCCAGCTCCAACGGTTGCCCCCCGTTGACCTTGGTGTAGAGTTTGTCCTCTTGGAGGAACACATTCCAGACATCGTGCGTCTCATGTTGATGGTAGAGTCCGGCGAGCTTCTTCAAATTTTTCGGAGACAGGGTGATGAAGGACGCCTCGTCCGGAGCTGTCCCTTCCTCCTCGGACGTTTCCGGGAACACATCGGCCAGGAAGATATCGGCCACGCGTCTGGCCAGTCGCGTCGGTTGAAACGTGCCCAGGTTGGCCAGGCAGATGACGGAAAACCGCTGCTCGGGAAAACGTATCATCTCTGCCCGGAATCCCACGAAGGCGCCGCCGTGGCTGATCATCTTCAGCCCCCTGTACTCCCCGACGTTGAGTCCCATGGCATACGTGAAGGGTTCCTCGTTGTTCAAATGTCCGGTCTCCAGCATCCGCCGGATGAGACCCTCTCCCCCGCTGCCCAGCCGGTTGTCGTAAAAATTCATGTCCCACTTGGTCAGATCCTCCACGGACGTGAACACGCCGCCGTCGCCCACCATGTCCAGCGTGGTCATGCAGATGCGAAAGCTCCCGTCTTCGGTGGGCAGATAACCCGATGCGCGATGCTCGACGATCATCGTATGATCGTCGTGAAAATGCGTGTTGGCCATGCCCAGGGGCTCGAAGATGTGCTCCAGGGCAAACTCCCTCAGCGTCTGACCGCTCACCCGCTTTACGATGACGGACAGGAGGAAATACCCCGAATTGCTGTACAGCCGGTCGTCGCCGGGCGTGAAGTTCAGGGACTTCTGCCGGGCGATCAGGTCCAGAACCTCCCCGTCCACCAGGTAATCGTCGTCACGCATGCCGGCCAGACTCATCAGCGTGAGATAGTCCCGCACCCCGCTGGTATGATGGATGAGATGACGGATGGTGATGGGCCGGTCGTACGCGGGCATTTCCGGCAGATACGCTCGGATATCGTCGTCCAGGGAGCATTTTCCCTGCTCCTCCAGCAGGGCGATGCACATGGCCGTGAACTGCTTGGACGTGGAACCGATGCGGAACACGCTTTTCGGCGTGATGGGGATATCGTACTCCAGGCTGGCCATGCCGTACCCCCGCGCGAAGATGAGCTTGCCGTCCTGGATCACGCCCAGGGCGCACCCGGGCGAGCCCGGCTTATCCCATTCCGCGAACAGGCGGTCGACCTTTACGATCAACGAATCGAGACTCGACGCAAAAGCGACATGCCCCTGACTTAAGAAGATTACTATGAAAACGACGAGGACAAGGGGATATTTTTTCTTCATCATGACTCCTATCGTTGAAAGGCCGATACGCCGGACGATGCTACTGTGTGTTCATGCACTTGGGCGATGTACCACCAGCACCTCAGCCCATAAAAAAGTGGGATCAACTGTTATACGATAAAAAACGTCGGTAGATTCTTTATGACGACTGTATTCTCCGTCCCTGTGCTTGCATAGAGAGGATAGCCTCCCACCGTCGTGAACCCGGTGCGGATTGGAAACGTGCACCGGTTATCCCATCGTCACTCCGAGAGCATATAATCCACGGCCAGGTTTGACAACGCCCTCACGCCCAACCGCAGTCCACTCTCGTCCACGAAAAAGTAAGGCGAATGATTCATGGCCGCCTTGGCCGGATCGGACCCCTGCGGTGTGATCCCCAGGAAGAAGAACAGACCGGGTATCTGCTGAAGATAGTAGGCCACATCCTCGGCCACGGTCTTGGGTGTGGCAGGAACCACGTTCTCCCCACCGGCCACACGCTGGAGGGTGGGAAGCATCTGTTGTGTGAGTTCGGGATCGTTCACGACCACGGGATACCCCAGGTCGATGGTCACCTCTGCCTGGGCGCCGCCGCTCTCGGCAATCCGCTCGGCCATGTGCTTGATGCGCCGGTGTATATCCTCCCGCATTTGGGGATTCAGGGATCGGATGGTCCCGATCATCTCCACGCTCTCGGGGATGATATTGCTCCGGACGCCCCCGTGTATGCTTCCGATGGAAATCACGGCCGGTGCCTGGGTGATGTCCAGCTGGCGGCTGACGATGGTCTGCAAGCCCAGGACGATCTGCGAGGCCACGACGATGGGATCGACACCGCCCCAGGGTATGGCGCCGTGGGTCTGGCGCCCCCGCACGACGATGCGCAGGCCATCCACGCTGGCCATGGCCGATCCCGCGCAATACGCAATGCTGCCAACAGTCCAGGGGAACACATGCAGGCCGAACAGAACATCGGGCCTGGGATTTTCCAGCACACCCTGCCGGATCATCAGCTCCGCGCCTCCTTCCTCGCCCTCCGGGGTTCCCTCTTCGGCGGGCTGGAAAATGAACTTCACTGATCCGGGCAGCCGATCCTTCAGGGTAGACAGAATATGCGCCGTACCCATCAGCATGGCCATGTGCGCGTCGTGTCCGCATGCGTGCATGACCCCGACCTCCTGGCCGTTGTACTCGGTTTTGACTCTGGATGCAAACGGCAGGTCCAGCGCCTCGGTCACGGGCAGGGCATCCATGTCTGCCCGCAGGGCCACCACGGCCCCTTCCTCCCGGCCCCGGAGCAATCCCACGACGCCCGTGTGGGCCACCTGCGTCTGGACATCCAATCCCAGGGATGTCAGGAACGCGGCGATCTTCTCGGCTGTCCGGAACTCCCGGTTGGAGAGTTCGGGATGCTGATGGAAATCCCTTCGCCAGGCGATGACATCGGCTTCCACTTCAGCGGCGAGACGATCGATTTCTGCATGGAGATTATCTTTTAATGTCTGCTGGGCCATGGCATTGGGTGTCCGGTTTGATAGAAAAAAACAAATCACAATACCGAGACAGAGAAACGCGCTTCTGTATCGCTTGGACGATCTCATGTATGACTCCTGTGCCCGTTGACATCCATTCACCGCCGGGTAAGCGACTACTTCTTGATCAGGCTCACGACCCATAGCAGCACGATGGCTCCCACCAGGGCCATGATGAGGGAACCGATCAGGCCGTAGGCCACCAACCCGATGACATCGAAGAGAAATCCTCCGATCACGGCGCCCACAATGCCCACCAGCAGATTCCCCAGCAGGCCGAATCCCTTGCCCTTCATGATCTTGCCGGCCAGCCAGCCGGCCACGGCTCCGATGATGAGAAACCATATCAAACCCATGGATCACCTCCTGTTTTATATGTCAGGATGAGTGGATGGATAATCTTTTGACAACTGAAACGATCCTTCCTTCGTGATAAATCGTTCCAGGCGATGGATTCAAAACAACCGTTACGACAGGCCGACCACGTTGCCGTCCGCGTCGATGTCCACCCGTTCGCCCGCGGGATTCGACGGCAGTCCCGGCATGGTCGTCATCTCGCCCAGGAGCGGATACAGGAAACCCGCACCCACGGACGCCCGGATTTCCCGCACATGCACGGTGAAATCCTTCGGTCGTCCCTTGAGCTTGGGATCGTGGGACAGGGACAGATGCGTCTTGGCGATGCAGACGGGGAGCCGATCCCATCCGAATTCGTTGTAGCGTTTGATCTGGCGCCTGGCCTGGACACTGTATTCCACGTCCTTGGCACCGTATATCTGGGTGCAGATGGTCTCTATTTTCTTTTCGATGGGCCAGTCCAGCAGGTAGAGATGCTTGAATTCGCAGGGTTTTTCCACGGCGTCCACCACGGCGCGGGCCAAGTCTTCTCCGCCCTCTCCCCCTTTGGCCCACAGAAAGCTCTCCACAGTCGTCTCGGCTCCCGCCTTCTGGGCGACGCGGTTGATGACGTCGATCTCCTCGGGATGATCCTGCTCGAACCGGTTCACGGCCACGACCACGGGCACGCCGTGTATGCACACGTTCTCGATCTGCTTGACCAGGTTGCCCGCGCCGTCTTCCACGGCCTTGGGATCAGGCTTGAGAATCTCGGGATCCAGGGGCTTGCCCGCAACGACCTTGAACCTTCCGCTGTGCATCTTCAGGGCACGCACGGTGCAGACCAGGACGGCGGCGCATGGCTTCACGTCCATCAGCCGGCATTTGATGTTGAAGCATTTCTCCGCGCCGATGTCCGCTCCGAACCCGCTCTCCGTGACCACGTAATCCACGAGCTTCAGGCCGATGCGGTCGGCCATGACCGAGCTGTTGCCATGAGCGATGTTGGCAAACGGGCCCGCATGCACCAGGGCGGGCGTGTTCTCCAGGGTCTGGACGAGGTTGGGCTTGATGGCGTCCTTCAGCAGGACGGCCATGGCCCCGGCGCATTTCAGTTCGTCGGCCGTGATGGGTTTCTTGTCGTTGGAAAAGGCGACGACGATCCGGCCCAGCCGTTGACGCAGATCCTGGAGACCCGTCGTGAGCCCCAGGATGGCCATGACTTCGCTGGCCACGGTGATGTCCCAGCTGGCCTCCCTGGGCGGGCCGTGGCTTTTGCCCCCCAGACCGATGATGGTATGTCTCAGCTCCCGGTCGCTGATGTCCACCACGCGCGGCCAGGTAATGGAGTACGGATCGATGTCAAAGGGATCGCCGTGATGAATGGAATTGTCGATGAAGGCGGCCAGCAGGTTATGGGCTGCGCCCACGGCGTGGATGTCGCCAGTGAAATGGAGGTTGAACTCATCCATGGGAATGACCTGGGAGTACCCGCCCCCGGCCGCTCCGCCCTTGATGCCGAACGTCGGCCCCATGGAAGGCTGGCGGATGGCGCACAGACTGGACTTGCCGATGTGGTTCAGCGCCATGGAGAGTCCCACCGTGGTGACCGTCTTGCCCTCTCCCAGGGGCGTGGGCGTGATGGCCGTCACGTCGATGTACTTGCCGTCGGGCTGGTCTTTCAACCGGTCCAGGACGGACAGGTGGATTTTGGCCTTGGTGTGTCCGTAAAAATCTAGTTCGTCTTCTCGAATCCCCAGGCCGGCGGCGATCTCGACCACGGGTTTGATTCGAGCCGAACGGGCAATTTCTAAATCGGTAGGCATGATGTTACCTCCACGAAGGATGTGACCGGCAATGGGTAAGGATGAGGGTCGTGTTCGTGCGGATGAGTCATCGCAGGAGACTCATCGTAGCACCTGATGCCAGTCGCGGACTGTCAGGATGGTCACCGTGGACACCCGCACATCGGCACACGCATGCACGACACGGACTTTGAGGCTCTCTGGGAATCGTTGGGAATCCTATCTGAGCCCTTTGGAAACGACCACGGACCCAGTCATTGATGTTTACACGTTCATTAAAAGCGTGACAAAAGACTGGACTGCTGATGAAACAGGACGTCCTCTGTCTATTCCTCTTCTTTTTCCTCGACGATCGTCACAGACAGGATGACCACCTGCTCGTTGGGCACGTCGTTCATACCCTTCTGGGCGCCCGTTTTTACCTTCCCGATCTTGTCCACGACTTTCATCCCCTCGGTGACCTTCCCGAACACGGCGTACCCGTATCCCTGCTGGGTCTTGTTCTTGAAGTTCAGAGAATTATTGTCCACCAGGTTGATAAAAAACTGTGACGTGGCGCTGTTGATGACGGACGTCCGGGCGTAAGCGATGGTGCCCCGATTGTTCTTCAGGCCGTTGTCGGCCTCGTTGGCGATGGAAGGCTTCGTCTGCTTCTTGGTCATGTTCTTGTCGAATCCGCCGCCCTGAATCATAAAACCGCCGATCACGCGATGGAAAACCGTGCCCGCGTAGAATCCGTCTTTGACGTAGGATAGAAAATTCTCTACGGAAACCGGGGCTTTATCGGGATAGAGCTCCAGTTCGATCTCCCCCATATTCGTCGCGATAATCACCTTGGGATTGTCCTTGGAGAACAGGGAAAGGGGAAGAATAAAGACCAGACCCAGAAAAACGATCATCAAAATACGCAGTTTGTCTGAAAACATGTGAACCTCCTGATTGATTGCCATGTGTTAAAATCGCTCCTCGAATGCTTTGTGCAAATGATCACGCGTCTCTTCCAACGCTTCTGAAATGACTTTGGTATGTCCGACGATGGGCATGAAATTCGTATCGCCTCCCCATCGGGGAACGATATGAAAATGGAGGTGATCGGTGATGCCCGCTCCTGCCAGACGTCCCAGGTTCATGCCGATGTTGAATCCCTGGGGCTTCATGACCTCTTGAAGCACATCCTGGGCGTACTGGAGAAGGTTGACGAGTTCGATTTTTTCCTCGTCCGAGAGGTCGGCCATCTCGGACGTGTGCCGGTTGGGAACGATGAGCAGGTGGCCGTTGTTGTACGGATACCGGTTCATGATGACGAAGGCCGTCTTACCCCGGTAGACGATGAGGTTGGCCCTGTCGTCCTTTTCCGCCGATTTTTCACAGAAGATGCAGCCTTCGTTCTTCGTGGCATCGGTGATGTATTCGATCCGCCAGGGAGCCCACAGAATACGCTGGTCCGGCCCCTTGTCCTTTTCCGTATCCGACACTACTTCTCCCCTTCCTTCTCTTTTTCCGCCTTGGCTTCTTCGATGACTTTAGACTCCTGCTCTTTGGGCAAAGTCTCGTAATGGGAGAACGACCGGGAATAGATGCCCCTTCCCGAGGTCAACGAACGCAGCGTCGTGGCGTACCGGTCGAGCTCGGCCAGGGGCACCTTGGCCTTGATGATCTGAAAATGGCCCACCGCATCCATGCCCATGATTTTGCCCCGCCGGCTGGACAGGTCGCCCATCACATCTCCCATATATTCCTCGGGCACCTTAATTTCGACATCGTAAATAGGTTCCAGCAGGATGGGTCTGGCATTCATCACGCAGAGTTTGAATACCTCTCGACCGGCCACCTGGAAAGCGATGTCCTTGGAATCCACGGGATGCTCTTTCCCGTCGTAGACCGTGGCCTTCACGTCCACGACCTTGTACCCTGCCAGCGGCCCATTCACCAGAACCTGCTTGACGCCCTTCTCCACGGAGGGAATGTACACGGAGGATATGGCGCCCCCCACGATCTTGTTTTCAAACTCGAAACCTTCACCCCTCTGTGTTGGCTCTATGCGCATCCACACCTCGGCAAACTGCCCGGCGCCTCCGGTCTGCTTCTTATGCCGGTATTTCTCGTCGGCGCTGGCCGTGATGGTCTCGCGGTAGGGTATCTTGGGCCGGTTCTGTTCGACTTCCACACCGAAGCGCTCCTTGAGCCGTTTGATAATCACGGTGAGGTGAAGCTCGCCCTGGCCGGACACGATGGTCTGGTGAAGCTCCGGGTCCTGGACAACGGTGAAACTGGGGTCTTCATCCTGAAGAATGTGGAGTCCGCTGGAAATTTTCTCTTCGTCCCCCCGGCTTTTGGGTTTGATGGCCACGCTGATGACCGGCTGAGGAAACTGGATGCCTTCCAGCACGATGGGGGCTCGTTTGTCGCATAGCGTGTTGCCCGTGGACGTTTTTTTCAGCTTGACCAGAGCCCCGATATCGCCCGCCCGAAGATTTCCGATCTCCTTCCTATGCTTGCCGTTGAGCAGATAGATTTGCCCGATTTTTTCATTGCTCTTCTGAGAACTGTTCAGAACATCGGCGCCCGTGCTCAGGGTGCCGGAAACGACTTTCACCAGGGAAAGCTCCCCCACATGCGCTTCGGACACGGTCTTGAACACGATAGAACTCATGGGCTCGGAAGAAGCAATCTTTCGTTCCACGGGTTCCTGACTCTCGGGATGGGTGCCTGTCACTTTTTCGAAATCTTCGGGGGATGGGCCCAGCGTGCCCACCGTGTCCAGGATCAGGTGCGATCCGAAGTTCTTGTCCGCCGCCCCGCAGAGCACCGGAACGATAGACCGTTTCAGGATTCCTTTGCGAAGCCCGTCCACGATCTGCTCGTCCGTCAGCGTGCCTTTGTCGAAAAACGTCTCCATCAGGTCATCGTCACTCTCGGCCGCCGATTCGATGAGTTTCTCCCTCAAACCCTCCGCCTTTCCCTTCACATCCTCGGGAATATCGGAAAGGGTGTATGTCCCCTTGTCCCCGGATTCGTACGTCATGAGTTTCATGGACAACAGGTCCACCACCTTGTTGAATCCTTCGCCCTGGTTCACGGGAAACTGAAGCACCACCACGCCGTTGCCGTACCGCTCCTGGGCAGAACTGACGACTTTGTCGAAACCGGCGTGCTCGTTGTTCAACCGATTGATGAAAAAGATGCGAGGAATGTCGTATTCATCGGCAAATTCGATGACCTGCGCCGTGCCCACTTCGATGCCGTCCACACCGCTGATAACCACGACGGCGATGTCCGCAACCCGGAGGCTGCCCTTGGTGTCTCCGATAAAGTCAGAATACCCCGGTGTATCCAGGATATTGATCTTCCAATCGTTCCATTCACCATGCAGCAGCGACGTGCTGATGGAAATTTTCCTCTCGATCTCATCAGGATGGTAATCCGATAATGTACTCCCGTCATCTATGGTTCCCATGCGATTGGTCTCACCCATACTGTAGAGCAAGGCTTCGGTCAGGGTCGTCTTACCGACCCCGCCATGACCGATCAACGCAAGATTCCTGATTTTATCGCCCGTAAATTCCTTCACAAAACGCCTCCTTTGCTATCGCCTCAACGGATCACTCCTTATTTATTGTCTATCATAGACTGCTTCACGGTATCGCGCATCACACGTCCCGTGGGCCCCTTGGGAAGTGAGTCCACAAACTGGACGATCTTGGGACATTTGTATGTGGCAATCCGCTCTTTGATGTATGCGATGATTTCCTCCTGCGTGGCCTCCTCGTCCTTCTTCAGGACGATGCACGCGTAGATTTCTTCTCCGTGAGCCGGGTCGGGTATACCCACGACAACGGCCTCCTTGATCTTGGGATGCCCCACGAGAAACCGTTCCACTTCCCGGGGATACACGCTGAAACCGCTCTTGACGATGACTTCCTTCTTCCGAACCACGATGAATCCGAAGCCGTTCTCGTGAAGCTGTGCCAAATCCCCGGTATAGAGCCACCCGTCCTTCAGCACCTCCTTGGTCGCTTCGGGCCGGTTCAGGTACCCCTTCATCACGTTGTGGCCCTGCACGATGATCTCCCCCACCTGGCCGGGCTTCACCAGAGACCCGGTTTCGTCGATGATCTTCATCTCCACACCCGGCAGCGGCAGGCCGATGGAACCCGCTTTCCGATCCCGTACCGGACTGTTGAACGAAACCATGGGCGAGGCTTCCGTCAGTCCGTACCCCTCCAGAATCGGCACCTTGAATGTCGACTCAAAGGCTTCTATCGTCTCTTCCTTCAGGGCATCGCCGCTGGAAAGGCAGAACTTCAACGAGCCGATATCGATGGCCTCCGCATGTTCCACTTCCAGGAATTCCCGGTACATCGACGGCATGCCCACGAAATACGTGGGTTTTTCCGCCTCGATGGTCTTGAGTACGGTTTCTGCCTCAAACTTGGTTAGGAGGATGACGCGTCCACCGGCGCCGAAAAACGAGCCCATCACCAGCGTCAGTCCCACAGGAATATGGAGTGAGAGCACACTAATGACGCCGTCATGTTCATCCAGCTTCAGGAACTGGCTGCATGACCTGATGTTGGAAAGGATGTTCTCATGGGTCAATTCCGCCCCGCGGGGCCGGCCCGTGATTCCGGCCGTGTACATGATGAAGGCCGTGTCGTCGGATTTCACGTCGGCCACGCCTTTCAGGGACTCCTTGGATTCCATCAGGTACGTCAGGCGTATTTCCTCGGGCACCTCTTTTTCTCCCAGGACAATCAGCCGTTCGCACCGTTCCAGACCCTGTACCGCCTCCAGAACACGGGATCGGCATCCCTGCCAGTAGATAATTCCCTTAACCTCCGCATCCTCCAGTTGATGGTGTATTTCTTCGGCCTTGAAGAAGGTGGATACCGGGATGATGGTCACGCCGATCTTCAGCAAACCGAAAATACTGATGGGAAAATGCGGTACGTTGGGAAGCATAAGGGCCACGCGGTCGCCGGGTTTTAAACCCAGGCTCTTCAAACCCATGGCCAGCCGGTCGGCCGCCTCCTTCACATCCTGGTATTGAATCTTATGATCCTTGAATACCAGCGCGATGTTGTCGGGATATTGTTCCGTTGTATTTTCCAATATATGATATAGATTATTCACCTCGATGCTCCTCTGCATGTCTTCATCATCTCTTCGGCATTGAAAGAGCTTCGAACGAACGGACCGGCATTGACCCAGCGGAATCCCATTTTCAAAGCGGCATCGCGATACGCATCGAAGGTATCGGGCGGGACGTACTCCACCACCGGATGATGCTGATGCGACGGCGCCAGATACTGTCCGATGGTAATGGCATCGCAATCGATGTGATGGAGCTTCTTCAGCACGTCGATGACCTCGTCGAACGTCTCTCCCAGACCCACCATCAAACCCGATTTGGTCAGGACATCCGGGCATATTTTTTTTGCTATCTTCAATACGTTTAAAGAGCGTTCAAAATCCGCCTCAGGACGGACACGCCCGTAAAGCCGGGGCACCGTCTCCACGTTATGATTCAAGATATCGACACCTCTGTCCAGAACCGTCTTCAGGCTCTCCGCCGAGCCGAGAAAATCGGGAATCAGCACTTCCACCGATGTCTTGGGCAGACGCCGATGTATCTCCTCCACGGTTCTGGCAAATTGGCTGGCCCCGCCGTCTTCCAGGTCGTCCCGTGTCACCGATGTGACGACCACGTGCTTCAGACCCAACGTCTCGGTCGCTTCCGCCACATGTGCGGGCTCGTCAGGATCGACCTTCAGGGGCTCTCCCTTGGACACGCCGCAGAACCGGCAGCGCCGGGTGCACACATCACCCAGTATCATGAATGTTGCCGTGGGCTTGCGGAAGCACTCGGCAATGTTGGGGCATCCCGCAGATTGGCAGACCGTATGAAGGTTCAGGGCCCTCAATTTTTTCTTGAGCGCCGTGACTTCTTCACTCTCCCTCAGCCGCCGCCGCATCCATTCCGGCAGACGGCCTTTGGAAACACGGGGTTTTGCCACGTCCGTTCTTAACATAAACCTTTTATTTTAATAAAATTTTTTAGGATAATCAAGGGGTTTTTCGACGGGAAATGAATGATTTTAAAATGATTTAGTGAAAAGGGGGTTTGAACGGTGTCGTATGCAAGAAATTGACGATAAAGTGACGTGGTTTAGAGGCATTCAGGTGGTCACCTTCACTCTTCTTGAACGATGTTAACCAGCTGGAAATGGAGATTCTTGGAATGATTAAAGAATACTAAAAAACTATCTCGCTCAAAAACCATATCCTCGGATTTACTCTTGAGGTCATTAAGATATTTAACTATTGAATTGGGGAGTTCATAACGATAGAAGATATTATCATTTAACATAAAGTAGATAGTATAGACTACCATATAATATCCCGTTCCAAGCTTCTCGTGAGTCGTTATAACTTGATGATGCCAGTAGCTATAAGGACTAATAAATTCAAGATTACCTGTTGGATCTTGACCAATAAGCGTCCATTCATCTTCATGGGATGAAATATCGTAGAAGCCGACTAAATAAATAGTAGGACCGGGTATACAAAACCAAAGGTCGCTTGTATTGTGTAATGAATAATGAAGAATGATCTCTTCATTTGTTACATACTCCTCTTTGCCCGCTGTTATCGTTAAGGATAATAACTGCTCCATCGTTATGTCCTGCATAGTACCGTCTTCCAGCACATCCTCCTTTCCCCATACGACTCTCCCGCTATCCAGTTCCACAACCAGCGTATCCAGGCCATAGTCGTAGAGATGGGAGTAAAGATTGAATGTACCCGAAATACCACACAGACTATCGGGTATATATATCTCGTAATAACCCGTGGAGTCTGTCAGGGTGCCCAGTGCCAGACTGTCCAGTACCACAGGACAACTACTGTGGTCTGTCTGGTTTTCCAGGAAAACGTGACCTCTGATAAAGCGATGAGGATCGAGCGGCGCATCCTCGGGTTCTGTGGGGGTCTTATTTCCCATACATCCCAGTGTGAGGATAATAAACAGGAACAGTGACGGTTTGAGTTTTTGATTATTCATGATGTTGTCCGATAATTATAGACTAAAATTCATTTATCACAATTGATCCGAGCACCACCCGTGAACATTCCTGTACCGGCCCGGATAACGAATGGCACAAGACTCATTTCATACCCCAAATCCAACACATTTTTAGGGGCTTGGGGAGTTACTACCGTACAATAATTTTTACCTGTTGGAAAATCAGGATGAATATAAAGTAAACGCAAGCCGTTGGCTTCAAATAAACTATCGATACGAAATTGTGGTGTATCATCGTGAAACTTAAATATGATGTTTCCAGAAGGATAACCACACCCATCTCCGAATACACCAAACGCATATTCGACCAAAGAATCCGTGCCAAAATTGCCATAACCTTCTTTCCCGTATGGGGTAAAATGATACTCCGCCCTTCGATTATCCGCGACACAGAGCATGGCTGCATAATGTTGGCTCATAATATATGGTTTCTGTTTCTGATAAAGCCGCAGTTTGTATTTTTCAACGGTCTGCCGGATGAGAGCGGTGTCTTTGACCCACGGATAGAACCGCGCAAACACAGCCTTTTTATAAATTGTCAACGTGTCCCCTGTGTACGGATGCAGATAAATTCGGGTCGTGTCCTCCACGGGCTGAACTTTCATGCACGGCTCCGTGGTTTCGAAGGGTAACGGTTTATTTTTTGTGCATAAAACGATGAAACCAATCAGGATGAGAAAGAGGATGAATTTCTTGGTCGTATGCATGGCATGCCATCCTTTCATGAAAATCCTAGCGTATGAGCATCATCTTGCCCTTCTCCTCGATTCCGCTCCCGAATTTAAGGCGATACAGGTACGTACCGCTGGGCATGTCCCTTCCCCTATTATCCGTGCCGTTCCACACCGCCCGATGGTGTCCGGGAAATTTGATCTCGTTGACCAAAGTTGCAATTTCTTCACCCAATATATTATATATCGTTAATTTTACAAAACCCATTTCAGTCACCGT
>CAZTKR010000019.1:0-27206 GCA_964614115.1 uncultured bacterium
TTTTTACTCTTTGACATCGACGGGACGTTGATCCGTTCCGCAGGTGCCGGACGGGCCGCCATGGAGCGATCTTTCAGGGATGTCTATGGTTTTGATGACGGATTCAACGATATCCATATGATGGGACGGACGGACCCGAGCATCCTGATGGAAGCCCTGGAGAATCGCGGCCTGGATTGGAACGCCGGGGAAGTGGAACGATTTCAGACTACCTATTTTCGTTATCTGGAAGAAGAAATCGAACGACCGCGAGAAGGGAAGAAGACGTGCCGGGGTATCGACGCCCTTCTTCCTGAGCTTCAAAAGAGGCCGGATGTCGTCCTGGGCTTGCTGACGGGCAACTGGCGGACCAGCGGCCTCATCAAGCTCCGTCATTTCGGTCTGGATGGGTATTTTCCCATCGGTGCCTTTGGTGATGACAGCCCCAGGAGGGAAGACCTGGTGCCCGTGGCGCTGGAACGGTTTAAGATGCAGTGGACCAGCAATTTGAAGAATGAGCGAGTGTACGTCATCGGGGACACGCCCCTGGACATCCGATGCGCCAAACCTCACGGCGTGCGAACGGTGGCCGTTGCCACGGGGTTTCACACCACGGCGCAATTGGCGCCCGATGCGCCGGATTATCTGTTCGAAGATTTTCGAGATACAGAAAAAGTTCTGACCATTTTTAACTGACCGTTTGAATCGTTTTTTTACATATCATAGAAAATGACATCGACCATATTTGGGGCGGGAGTTTGCTGGATTTTCGTGTTTGACGAGTATAGGATGGATTTTCCATGGACATTGCCCGCCTGGGGTGTGAATGTTATTCAGCCCGGATGTCCAAGTATCCTTAAGTCGAGGAGGAGCACGATGAAGATCCCTAAGATGCTGTTTTTTCTAGGAATCCTTCTGATGGTCGTCGGTTGTACGTCCGACCGTCCTTGGATTGGCACATACGCTCTGGAGATCACAGAAGAGAATAAGGACATGTACGACATGTTTCTCGAGATGGGCATGGTCTGGCCGGAGATCACCCTGAACGAGGACGGCACCTTCATTACCCACAAAACCGAGGGTGGCGTGAAAATCTCCGGCACCTATACGGTCGAAGGCACCACGCTCACGATCCATGCCCAGGACGTCGGCGGTGATGAGCCCGAGGGCAAGTATGCGGAACCGCATTCTGCGCTGTTCAAGGAGGATTTCCAGGTTCTGATGATGGAGGGTCCGGACAAGGAAAAATGGGTTCGTAAAGAAGCGAACGCGTCGTTCCTGAAAGGAGAATAAAAGGCGCGTGTATCGTGAATCTGACCGCGGTCTGGAATACCTAATCGATGACTCGATACCGTCCGTTTCCCTCGGTCTGCGGTCAAACGTGCTTCTCGGAAACCCGAAGAGCCGAATCGTATCCGATATTCTGTAAAATTTCGTATTCTCAGAATCAAAAGATTGTCAAAAAATCCACAAAGCCCGTCTTTTACCTGTCCGGACGTGAGCCGGAGACTCTCACCATCACGATATGAAAGAGTAGCGATGCTCCGCATGGATGAGATGGTGGGATGAGCCGTTAGGGTCTCATCGTCAGGCGTAACATTATCAAATCATAAAATAAAAAAGGAAAAAACATGTCTGAGCAGAGATACAGTCATACGATGTCTGCGGAAGAGCTCTTCCTTTTGCTCCTCTACCAGGCGAATCAATTCGAGTTGTTCAAGAATTTCATCATCGAAGTCTTGGACCTGAAAGGGATCATGAACGTGAATGAATTTCATGATCTGTTCAAGCAGTATAAAGACATGAACAAAACCAAGCTGCTCCACAATCTAATGATGATGAAGCCGACTCTGGAGGACATGAAAATCGAAATATCGCTTCTTTAGAAAGGAGACGCCTATCATGCTGAGACGCATCCCTCTCGTAGCGCTGGCCGTTTTCAGCGTCATCGTCATATTCTGCCAATGCACCAAGACACCTGCCAACAAGCATTACCCCGTGAATCGGTCGCCGCTGCTTCAAACCCGGTTTGTGAGACTGCCCCTGGGGGCTGTACGACCGACGGGATGGCTTCGGGATCAGCTCGTTATCCAGAGTCAGGGCTTGACGGGCCATCTGGATGAATTCTGGCCCGATTTGATGGAATCTGCCTGGAAGGGGGGTGAGGGGGAATCCTGGGAGCGGGGTCCGTACTATTTAAACGGCCTCGTTCCTCTGGCATACATCTTGAACGATGATCGGCTAATCCAAAAGACCGAGCCCTTCATCGAATACATGCTGGAAAGCGGCCGGGATGACGGCTGGTTCGGTCCGCCCACGAACGAGGATCGCTGGCCCCTGGCCGTGGCCATGAAGGTGTTGACCCAGTACTACGAGGCAACCCGGGATACCCGGGTCCTTCGGCTTCTGGAGCGTTACTTTCAGTATCTAAAAGACAATCCTCCGGACTGGCCCGACGATGCATGGCGGGGCGTGCGGGCCATGGAAAACGCGGTCACCGGGTATTGGCTGTACCGCAGAACAGGAAATCCCGACATCCTCGAAGTAACCCAATCAATTTTCAAAAACAGTTACGATTGGCCATCCTTTTTTATCACATTTCCGTGGGACTCCAGGGCACTGGAGGAGGAGCGCATCCCCTATAACTGGAAGAGAGACGGTCTGACAGCCCATGTTGTGAATGTGGCCATGGCCGTGAAGTATCCCGGGCTGTGGTATCAACAGGCCAATGACGAGCGGTTTAAGGAGGCGGTCTATCGCGGCATAGAGAACCTGGATACGCATCACGGACAGGTGGGAGGTCGTTTTTCGGGAGACGAGCATCTGTCGGGTCGGCGACCGACCCAGGGCACCGAGCTCTGTGCTGTCGTGGAGTACATGTATTCCGTGGAGAAGCTGATGGAAATCTTCGGCGATCCGGTATTGGGCGACAGGCTGGAGTTGCTGGCCTACAACAGCCTGCCCGGTACGATGACACCCGACGGATGGGCCCATCAGTACGACCAGCAGGCCAATCAGGTGCTGGTCACCGATGCGGAGAGAGCGTGGAGCTCCAACGGAAACACGTCGAATCTGTACGGCCTGATGCCCAACTACCCGTGCTGTCT
Organism: uncultured bacterium; assembly: GCA_964614115.1. Classification (GTDB taxonomy): domain Bacteria; phylum Zhuqueibacterota; class QNDG01; order QNDG01; family DSAB01; genus CAZTKR01. Next base: position 3,087 of record CAZTKR010000019.1, read on the forward strand.
GGCGAACATGCATCAGGCATGGCCCCTGTTTGTGGAGCACATGTGGATGGCCACCCACGATCAGGGGCTAGCGGCCGTGGCGTACGGGCCCTGTGTTGTATCGGCAAGGGTGGCAAACGGCATGGAGGTGATTATCGTCCAAGAGACGGACTACCCCTTCGACGGCACGATTCGTATGACGCTGGAGCTTTCCGGCCCGGCCCGTTTTCCCCTCTATTTTCGAATCCCTGGCTGGGCGGAAGACGCTCGTCTTATTGCGAACGGCGACACGGTGGAGGCAAGACCCGGCACGTTCGCCATCGTCCAGAGGCGATGGATATCGGGCGATGAGATTCATATCACATTCCCGATGAAGGTTCGCACGGAGACGCGGTACAAAGACGCCGTCTCAGTACTGCGAGGCCCTCTCTATTATTCCTTGAGAATCGGAAAGTCTTACAAGCGGGTTCGCCTGAAAAGCGACCGCATCACCAGCATAGACTACATGGGCTCTGTGGATTGGGAAATACGGCCCACGACGCCCTGGAATTATGGACTCGTCATCGACCGAAAAGATCCCGATGACGTGATCGTCCACAAGCATGCCATACCGAGATTCCCGTTCATCGACAGGGGCGAACGCGTGTATTCGGCCGAGAAGGATTGCTCCATTCCCTGGGGCGGCGACGCGTGCGTGGTGCTCCGGATGAAAGGCAGGAGGATACCCGGTTGGCGGATGAAAGACCATTCGGCCGACGATCCGCCCAAGCGTCCTGTCTCATCGGCTGGAAAAGAAGAGGTGATAGAGCTGGTTCCTTACGGCTGTGCCCGGCTTCGAATCACCGAATTCCCGGTCGTCGAACGATGACGTAAAATGGACCGAAGCGTCACGATTTTAAGTCGATGTGGGATATCCTAACTGTACCGGATCGAAGGTATGAAACTTATCAAACAAGAGGAGTCGTATTTCAAGGGGGCATGATCGTAAAAAGCAGAACAAGCGAATCGCGTCTCATGGATTTTCATGTACTAAAGGACTATCTGCTCGGTAAGAAGGGGGCGAAGGAAGACTTACCCTTCGATCCCCATACGCTGGTCTTGAAAGTCATGGGCAAGATGTTCGCCCTCATCGCCCTGGAGGAAGATCCTCTGCGGATCAACCTGAAATGCGATCCCGAGCATGCCGAGGCGTTGAGGGCCATCTATCCTGCCGTTCTGCCGGGTTACCACATGGACAAGAGACACTGGAACACGGTGGTCCTGGACGGCAGTATTCCCGACGAGGTAATCCAAGAGATGATCGACGATTCGTATGCCCTGGTGGTCAAGGGCCTGAGGAGCGCCGACAGAGAGAAACTGTCGTCATCGTGAATCACGTATCGTTTCTTCTATATAATAGTATATACATGAGTCAAATGAATCGTTACAGAGACCCATGAATATACTGATTCAGGGATTGCCGGGTGTCGGGAAGACGACCCTGGTTCGTGCCATAGCTGAGCGACTATCGGGTTTCCGTTTTGGCGGGTTTTATACTGAAGAGATCAGAGACAGGGGCCGCCGGGTGGGATTCCGCATCCAGACTTGGTCGGGCGAGACAGGCATCCTTTCCCATAAATCCTTCAAGAAAGGTCCCCGCGTAGGCACGTACCGTGTGGATGTTTCGGGATTCGAGGCTCTGGGCGTGACGGCCCTGGAGAAGGCACTGAGGACGTCCGACATCATTCTCATCGACGAGATCGGGAAGATGGAACTGTTCTCTCGTCGGTTCCAGGAGGTCGTCATGCGGTGTCTGGATTCCCCAAAACCCGTCTTAGCGACGGTGATGTCGCGATCGCATCCTTTTGTGGACAGGATAAAATCCCGACCCGATTCGCACGTTGTGAACGTGACGGTACAGAACCGGGATGATCTGGTGGTCACATTGTCCCGGCAAATAATCGAAGAGTCGAATGGTATTCGCGATCAATCTTCGTCTAAGCAAGAGTCTTCCTGAGGAGCTATCCTGCTCCGACCTCCCGATGATGCAGAGATCCCGGCAAGCGGACACAACCTCATGACTCGTCGAACTGGATGGCTTCCACAGGGCAGTCTTCCGCTGCTTCACGAATGCAGGACTCGTTGGCAGTCAGATTGGCGCCTTCCTTGACCTGCGCCGTCTCTTCGCCCATCTCGAAGACCTCGGGACAGGTATCCACGCAGAGTTCGCACGCCGTGCAGTCTTCTTCCACCCAGACACTCGTGATGGCCATAATCATGCCTCCTATTTTAACCGCGCAATGTATTGACGCATGGCATCGACCATTTGCTCGCTGTGTGTTTTTTTGTTTGTTTCCATGTCGAGGTACGTGGCATTCGGCATCATGGAAACCATTCTTTCAAGATTCGTCGGTTCATGCAGCATATCCTTGGATGCGCCCACGATAAGGGTGGGAACATCGATGGTATCCAGCAAATCCCAGACTTTGTATTTGGAAAAGGCAAGGGCCGCCCTCTTTAATTTCCAGGGATCGGCAGCATCCAGGTTTCGGCAGTACTTTAGATACTGGGCGTAATCGGCATCCGTATTCAGGCGGAAGTTTTTCAGGTACCATTTGATGAAGGGTTTTATGATCATGTAAAATCCGGGATAAAAAGCGTGAATGATGACCATGCCGAACTTGGGCACGCGAAAAACGGCGTTGGGACCGATCAGGACGAGGCACAAGGGATTTTGTTGGATAAAACGGCAGGCGTCAAGAATCGCGGTGGCTCCCAGGGAACTTCCGAATAGGATGTATCCGTTTTTCTTCAAACCGTGGTTCGAGATGAAGGCCGCAATGTCTTTTGCCAGGGCTTCCACGCTATAAGCCACTTTCCCCTTGACGTGAGATGATATTTTCTCCCTGGTTTCTATGTAGTACACGGTGAAATCTTTGGTGAGCGCTCGCAGTACTTCTTGCCAAGAATTCATTTGGGTAATCCATCCGGGCACGAACACGACGGGAGGATTTTTACTAGGCCGCGGCGGGGAGAACGTGACGACTCGAAGAGAGACGGAGGGTGATGCGGAGACCATCTCGTCTCGGTATTCTGTTCCAGGATGGCAAAACTTGGATAACGGCTCCATATGACTTTCCCTCGTGCTGGTTTTATTGGCTTCCGGACGGATGTTCAGGGTGTGTCCGTATTACATATAGAATCAGGCATCGTTTCGTCCGTATCATTTTGATCGGTTCATCCGGGCGTACCACGTTCGGTTCTGTTTGTACAGGTTTTTGTATTCCTTGAAAAGGTCGTCGTAGAGCTTACGGTGATTCGGGTCTGGCCGGAAGCTCCTGTCGATTTTTATGTATTTTTTGATATTATCGTACGAATCGATATACCCCAGCGTCATGCTTGCCAGCAAGGCAATGCCCCGGGCACCGGCCTGTTGCGGGTCGGCCACACGGTTGATGACGCGGTTGGTGATGTCTGCTATGATCTGGCACCAGATGTCGCTCTTGGCACCGCCGCCGATGATGTTCAACTGGACAACTCTTTCGTAAAGGTTCTCCAGGGTTTCCATGGCCCAGCGCGTGTTGAAGGCGATGCCCTCGAACACGGCGCGGACCAGGTGCTCTCGGGAATGATTCAGGCCGATGTTGAACAAGCCGGCCCGGACGTGGTCGTCGTCGATGGGACAGCGCTCACCGTACATCCAAGGCGTAAACATCAGACCCTCGGCACCGGGGCCTGCCTTCTCGGCCAGTTCGTCCAGTATTTCGTAAATCTCGGACGCGTGGTATTCTTTTTTCAACTGATCTTTATGGTACAGCACCTTGTTCTTGAGCCACTCCAGGCAGATACCGGCCGTTTCCTGGTGCGCCATGCCCAGGTAGTATTTTTGGGGATAGGCGCTGCCGATGCATCCCGTATAGTGAGGGATATCGACCTTTCGTTTCGTATAATGTCCAGCAACCCAACCGCTGGTTCCCAGACTGATGTGGAGTTCGCCCTCTCCGATGGCACCCGATCCCAGGGCCGCGGAGCTTAGGTCGCCGGCACCGTTTATGACGGGCGTGTTGGGAACAAGGCCCATATTTTCAGCTGCCTCGGGTGTGAGCTCACCCACGATGTCGGCGCTCTCCCGGATATCGCACAGTTGGTCTGTCATTATCCCTGCTAGGCCGCACAGTTTGGGATGCCACTGGTTTCGTTTTTTCCGGGTATCCATCAGCCACCAGATGTAAGCCGTGTCGGCGGAGGTGACGAAGTTACCCGTGAGCCGGTAAATGATGTAGTCCTTGACATCGAGATACTTATACGTGTTGGTGAATACGTCGGGCTCGTGTTCCCGGAGCCAGAGGATCTTTCCGATCTGATCCTTTCCCGTATGGCCCGGGCTTCCGCCTGTGATTCGGAGAAATCGCAGGATATGAAAGATATTATATCCCATGATTCGCGGAGGTGTCCACAGCTGTTGGCGCAGAATGTCTGCACTACGCCCGTCCAGCCAGGTCATGGCACGCCTTAATGGGATTCCTTCTTCTGATACGGGCACGAGCCCCTGGGTCTGGGATGAGAAGGTGATGCCGACGATGTCCCTGGGTTTGATGCGCGTTTTTTTCAGTACGCTATGCGTGGTCTTGCAGACGGCCTGCCACCAGTCGTCGGGCTCCTGTTCGGCATAACCAGGATGAGGATGGTACATGGGATACTCTTGCTTGGCCTCATCGATGATGTCGCCATACACCGAGATCAGGATGGCCTTGTCGGCACTGGTTCCCATGTCGTGAGAGAGGATATATTTATCGGGCATCCGGCGTCCCTCATGCAATGGAATGGATGTCGAGCGCTATTTTTCGATATTCTCCAAACGAGAGGGAATGGGAATTCCTCAGATTTATCCCTCGCAATGTTGTCTCTCTATGTCCCCGTAACCGTACAAAGGTTTTTCAACGCATCCGGCAGTGGCTGGATGTTCCGTGATTCGTAATCAAAGCACACCATGCCGTTCTCTGCCAGGGCGATGAGAGAACCGTCCTCCAGCCGGGTCACGCGGAAGAATAGGCGGAAGCCGCGGCGTGATGGGTCACCGGCCGCCACTTGGAACCGGAGGACATCGCCGGCAAAGGCTTCGCCTTTATACACGATGACCACATCGCCCATAATCAGGGAGACGCCGCCGCAGTCGAGTTCGGTATAACCGTGATGGGCCAGAAAGGCAACGCGGGCTTCGTGGATGAGGGACAAGAGCTTATCGTTGCCCAGATGGCCGCCGTAGTTGAGATCGGTCGTGCGGACGCGAATGTCGATGTGAAACGGGTACACGTCCAAAGCTTGGAGTTTTATTCGGGGCATGGATTTATTCCGCCTACGAATCGGGTTGCTGATTCATGCACTTCTGAGGACTCAGTCGATCCAATCTGGTCTTATATGGACCCTCGTTTTTAATTTGCCGGTTATCGATATTCCTGTCCTACGTTCTCTATAAAGACGCTTTGTGAGTGCGTCGGCCTTTATAATAGAATCATGTCCTTTAAATTTCAACCTCCACGCCGATTCCCGCTTCTACCGCCTTGTCGTAAACGAGCTTGGCCGTGGCCGCATCCTGTATGGCCAGTCCGTTGGATTTGAAGATGGTGATCTCACTATCGTCGGCTCGGCCTTCTTTCTTGCCGATGACCACTTCGCCCAGTTCCGCATAAAAATGGGATTCATCGATGGCCCCTTCCTGCAGCGGGATCATGATGTCTCCGGCTTCGTTAAAACAGGCTTCTCTGGAATCTCCCACGAGTTTGGACCGCTGGATGACTTCTGTGTCCAATTCCCGCGCGTTGGGCGTATGGCTGCCGATGCCGTTGATGTGCGTGCCCGGTTTCACGTTGGAGCCGTCGAAGAGGGGCGTCGGGCTCGATGTGGCCGCGCACAGGATGTCCGCCTCTAAAACCTGATCCGGGGAATCGGCCTTCTGGATGGGGATGTCCAATTTCTTGCTCATGTCGGCCACAAAGCTGTCAGCGGCTGCATCGGATATGTCATACACCAAGGCCTTGGAGATATCCCTGGCAACAGCCACAGCCCATAACTGGGTCCGCGCCTGGACGCCGGCGCCCAGAATGCCGGCAACCTGACCCTCGTCCTTCCTTGCCAGGTATTTGGTGGCCACGCCCGAACCCGCGCCTGTACGAACTGCGGTCAGGTAACCGCCGTCCATGATGCAGATCACATCCCCGGTCTCTGGATTCTGGAGCAGAACCTTGCCGAAGATGACGGGCATGTCGAACCGCTTGGGGTTGTTCTTGTAGACGGTTACGACTTTGCACGCCAGGGCACCCATCTCCTGCAGATAGGCCGGCATGTACAGCGACAACCCATCGGGAGGCTTTATGTTTACCCTCAGCGGCATGTCGGCCGTACCGTTTGCGAACTCTCCAAACGCTTCTTCGACCACATCCATACAACTTTTCATGTCCAGTACAGACATAACATCCTGTCTGTTGAGTATCAGCGTCATGGCAATGTTCCTTTCTTATGAATCACGTTTCCGTGGTGCGGTCGTTATCTGTCGTGTTGCTCCTTTATCCTTCCCACAAACCATTCCCATATCTTCGCGTGGAATTTGTACGTTGGCGGGTTGTCTTTCAGGAATTGTTTGAGGCTGAATTTTTCATCGTCCGGCGTGATGCGGCACTTCTTTTCTGTCTCCCAGAGGGCATAGAACTCGGGATGAAATTGGATTCCCAGCACGTTGGGGTATTTGTCATGCTGGATGGCTTCAACAATCTTCCCGTCCATGGAGGTGGCGACGACCTTCATCCCCTTGCCCAGATCGTCGACGGCCTGATGATGGGAGCTTATGATGTACGGAGTGTCGGATGTACTGAATCCCATCGCATTTACGAACATGCCCTCCTCATGGAGTTTGATCCGATGCATGTTGAACCACAGGAACTCTTCCTGGGGATAGAGACGTGCCCAGGGGTTGTTGTGCCAGTTTTCCTTCCCGAGATCGACGACGTCTTCCACGAAGGTTTTTCCGTATTTTTCAAACCAGACATCCTGGATCAGCGTGCCGCCGGTGCCTATGTTGAGGGTCTGCTCACCCAGGCAGATGCAGAGGACGGGAAAGTCGGGCCTGGAGGCCACGAGTCCCTGGAAGTGGTCGTCCTGATACCCTCCCAATAGGTGGAAGATAAACGAGAGCTCCATGTAATGCCGGTAGGGTGTGCGGATCCCGGTCAGCAGGTTTGTCTTTTTGCCGTAGATTTCCGGCGGGATGTCGGCCCCTCCGAAGAAGATAATCCCGTCGGAGTACCGGAAGATCTTTTCGAAATCCAGTGTGCAGTCGTTTTTCTGGAAGAGATTGTCCTTGTGGATATCGCCCCTGATCTCGTGGAATCGCAACCAGTCGAGTTTCTTTTCATCGGCAAGATCGACGGAGGCATCGTAGTCGGTGAGTTCTTTTTCGTGATAGGCGCCCACGACGATGATGTCTTCGCTGGGGAAAAATCCCTCTTCCTGCAGGCCCTGGAGGGATCGAAGGGTGCCCCGGGAGGGATAAAGAATCGTGAGGGTCAGCACATTGGACTTCTTGTCCAGTCCGTCGAAGTAGCGGTCGTCGCTTTGTGCAAAGAGGACACTGCCGAGTATCATCACAAAGAAAATCGAAAACATCGTTTTTTTCATACGAAAATATCTGTTCATGATTGGCTCCTCTATGTTTCGATAAGGCTGTTTCAACATCCGTTATGCCGGGAGGCATTCATTCAAACATCAGAACCGGCTCCTACTGGTCGTGCTTATACGTCATCTGTTAGGGCGTGACCCTGTATTTCTCGAACCAGGCCATCAGGTAGAGCTGCTGTAGAAGCCGGTGAGACGGCCGCCTCCATCCGTGGTATTCTTCGGGTACGCGTACCAGGAGGGTCTCCTTTTTCAGCATCTTCAGAGCCCGGTAATACTCTTCGCTCTGGCCCATGGGTGTACGCAGGTCCGCCTCTCCGGTCATGACCATGGTCGGGGTCGTGACGTTGGCCACATAGTGAAGGGGTGAGCGCTGGGCGTATTCCATGGGGTCTTCCCACGGGTATTTCTGGAATTGCCGGTACCAGCCCGATCCGTCGGTGTTCCCCACGAAGGAGTGCCAGTTGATGACCGGACGCATGGACACGGCGGCCCGGAACCGGTCGGTATGGCCGACGATCCAGGCCGTGAGGACGCCCCCGCCGCTGCCGCCACACACGAAGAGGTTGTCAATGTCTATGAAACCCTTGGCGATGACAGCATCGATGCCGGCCATCAGGTCGTCGTAATCCTTGCCAGGATACGCATACTGAATTCCGTTGACGAAATCCTGACCGTAGCCCGTACTGCCCCGGGGATTCATGTAGAAGACGGCATATCCCGAAGCGGCGAAGTTCTGCCAGGCCCAGTTGAATCGTACCGAGTACATGGACCAGGGGCCGCCGTGAATCCAGAGGAGCATCGGGTATTTCTTGTCAGGCTCAAAATCCACGGGCTTGATGAGCCATCCCTGAAGGTCGAGACCGTCAGGCGATTTAAACCACATTTCTTCGGCTTCGCCCAGGGTAACGCCATCCAAAACGTCTTCGTTCACGTCCACGAGCTCCTTCAAATTCTCTCGTTTTCTTACGTTGAAAGTAGCCAGGTATCCCGGCCGGTCAAACGTGGATACCGTGGTGGCCGCCTGGCCGTTTTTGGCGACGGAGAGACCCGACAGATAATGATTTCCGCCGGTGATTTTTTTATCCTGTCCTTGAGTGGAGACAAAGTAGACGTTGGCCACGCCTCGCTCCCGCATGACGTAGTAAACACCGCTACCGTTGGACGACCACGTGACGTTGGAAGGTGAATTGGGGAGGTCGCCGGCGAGCATGCGTTTGTCCCGACCCTTGGCATCCATCAGATAGATGTTCGACAGATGGCTCGTATAATTCTTTTCATCGTACCCGGTGTAGGCAATCCATCGGCCGTCGGGTGAGATGCGGGGCGTCCTGTCGGACCCTTTCCGTGTGGTGAGGGTGTCGATGTCGAGGGTGGCAACATCCACGGCGTAAATCTCCGTGTCCCAGTAGATGTGTTCGGCATCGGGTTTGCGGATGCCCGAGAAGATGATTTTTCTGCCGTCGCCCGACCACTGCGGATCGGTGTGATTGTAGTCGCCCGAGGTGAGTTGACGGGGTGTGCCTCCCAGTTCGGCATCGATAATGAATATATGGGAGTATCCTTTCGGCACCGGGCCCCGTCCGTCCCTTCGCCAGGACAGACGGTCGATGATGATGGCCGGTTTGGCCCATTCGGCGTTCTCCGGCTTGGGCGGGAGTTCGACGGGAAGGATCTTCTTGGTATCGGGCAAAAACGACGTGAAGGTCAGCATCTTGCCGTCGGGAGACCAGGCCAGGTCTGAGGGTGCCCGTTCGAGATGCGTCAGCTGAGCTACCTCCCGGGTGTCCAGCCAGAGGACGTGGATTTGGGTCGTACCGTCCCGGTCTGAGAGAAACGCGATCTTCTTACCGTCGGGCGACCAGACCGGGGAGGAGTCCGTCCAGGTCCCGTGGGTGAGTTCCCTCACACGACTCCCGTCGACATCCACAATCCACAGGTTGCTGTGGTACCGGTCGTCCATCTTGTTCACCCATTGGCGGGTGAAAAGGATGTATCGGCCGTCGGGTGATATGCTGGGATCGGAAACGGATTCCATCTCCATGAAGGTATCCCTGTCCAGGTATCGGGTATTTTCGTCTGCCGCGACGGTGACACAGGAAAGAACCCAGACGAAGAAAATAACAACGCCGTACAAACACGCATTTTTTTTCATCACAATCTCCTCTTTAAATTGCATGCAGGCTTTGTAAATCGTGTAACATATAACCGATGAGATCCATTTTCACCCATGCATTGTTCCCTGTATCCCTTTTCAATAACAACTTTTTATTGGATGACTGTCCCCTGTAAGTCATGCTGAACGCCGCGTTTTCTTGATACTGTGTGACATTCAGCCCATTCGCTGGATCTCTTCGTACCGAAAGCAGTCCACCACATGATCGTTGACGAGTCCCGCGGCCTGCATGAAGCCGTAGCAGATGGTCGGGCCGACAAATCGGAATCCCCTCTGGTAGAGGTCTTTGCTCATGGCCTCGGACTCTTTGGTCTTGGCCGGAACGTCGTCCGTGGTTTTCCAGGCGTTCACTTTGGGTCTGCCTCCCACGAACTGCCAGATGTACCGGTCAAAACTGCTGAATTCTGATCGCACCTCCAGGTAAGCCCTGGCGTTTTGGATGGCCGCGTCGATTTTCTGACGGTTGCGTATGATGCCCGTGTCGGCCAGGAGGGATTTACGCTTGCGTGCATCGTAAGCGGCCATTTTTTCAGCGTCGAAACCATCGAAGGCACTGCGGAAATGGTCCCGCTTTTTCAGGATGGTGTGCCAGCTCAGGCCGGCCTGGAATCCGTCGAGAATGAGGAATTCGAACAACGTCCGGTCGTCATGGAGGGGCACACCCCATTCGGTGTCGTGGTACTGAATATACAGCGCATCGGCCGATGCGACCCAGGAACAGCGCTTTATCGTCGTGTTCATCCTTAAAATCCCTATCCAGAACAGAGGTATGATGGGTCGTCCCAATGCGCGGGCACACCCGAGAAGAAAAGGGAAATCCGTGCTTCACGGTATGGCATCAAAATCCTGATGACGTCCATGGTCTTCACGATGAAACCGCCGAACCATCCCCCTGAATAGAGCCGCATGCCTTCCGTAGCCGTCGTGGCGTCTCCCCTCTGACGGTTATGATTCGTCGAACTGCTTTTGGATCATGATCTGCAGAATCGTCCTGTCTGTCTCGATCATGCCCTGGGTGCTGAGCTGGCCGACGTTCTTCATCGTCTGCTCGGGCGACGGGGCGATGATGCCGTCGGTGCTCTTGACGTCCAATCCATGCAGGGCGAAGAGGGCCGATTGAACGGCGGTGCCCGCTGCCGTGGCCAGCTTCAGAGCACAGCCGTTCTTCGCTCCGTCGCAGATGACACCGGCCAGGTCTCCGATAACGTTCTTGATGGCACCGGTGATGTGATGATGGTTTCCACCCATCAGATAGGTGATACCGCCGGTAGCCCCGGCTCCGGCCGCGATGCTGCAGCCGCAGATGGCCGAGAGCCTCCCTGTATGGGCCTTGATGTAAGCGGTGATGACATGGCTGAGAGCGATGGCTCTGAAGATCCGGTCTTCCTCATCGCAGACGATGTAATCCTTGACTGCCCAGATAGGCAGGATGGCCGTGAGGCCGTGGTTGCCGCTACCGGCTGAGCTCATGGCCGGCATTTTCACGCCAGCCATCCGGGCATCCGAGGCCGCCGATGTCAGAATCCGGGCCGCCAGGATCATGTCTTTCTTCAGGAGTCCCTCCCGCACCAGACGCTCCAGGGCCAGGCCGACACCCAGGCCGGGACCGTACGTGAGACCATACTCGGCCAGCTCCGTGTTGTATCGAACGCCCTCTTGGATGAATGCCAGGTCGTCCTCGTCCAGCTGATCCAGGAGAGCGATGAGGTCTTCCAGGGTAAGCTGGGACAGCCACGCCTCCAGCTTATGTACGTCATTCTGCGATTTGGCCGTCCTTGAGAGCAAGGGATGGTTCTCCATCTCCTTTCCCGAAAGCTTCAGCGATGTGATGTTATCGTGAAGGTCCTGTATGACGGCCTCGGCTTTTTCATTCTCATTTTCCAGAATGACACGGATGAAAAGAGAGCGCTTGTCTTCCAGCAGATGAATGCCCACGCGGTGGTCTTTTATGAAGGATTTGGCCTGGTTGAGGATGTGATGATCGATGGGCTGGAGGACTTCGAGTTTGAGTTTTGGGTCTCCACCGAACACGCCCAGGGCTGCGGCCAGGTCGAAGCCGGACTCACCCTGGGCACCGGGGATGGAAACGGCGATGCCGTTCTTGTAGATGTTGGGATCTACCCACAGATCGATGGCGCGGATGTGCTTATCCGACAGAAGTGAAGCGGCCGCTGCTGCGGCCAGGGCCACGGCCGAGGGTTCCGTACAGCCCAGAGCCGGGGCCACTTCCATCCGCAAAATATCCTTGATGGTATACGCCATGCGTCCTTTTTATTTTTGTTTGTTCCGTGCATGTCATTCGTCGGACGACAGGTAGTCTGTCTTGTTTTCATTTTTTTCGGCTCGGTTCTTCAGCGCTGCGTGTCCGAGTGACTTCCTATAATATGTTGAAGAATTCCGGCAATATCAATATTTTTTTTCTCTCCGTGCGAGAATAAAAAAGCTTTGCATCTGACCGCCGGTCTTTTTACATTTGAACCATGCTGAAAGAAATTTCCATATCCACAAAATCGCGAACCGACATGGTGCTCATCGATGGGGAGGTTTCGGGCGTGGTCAGGGAGAGCGGCGTACAGGAAGGCATCTGTGTGGTCTGGGTGCCCCATACCACGGCCTCGGTTACCATCAACGAGAATGCCGATCCCAGTGTGGTACGGGATATCCTGTACGAAACGGAGAAGGTGATTCCCTTCAGTGATGGGTATCAGCATGCCGAAGGAAATTCGGCGGCCCATATCAAGTCGAGCCTGTTCGGGCCTTCGCTGACGTTGATCATCACGGGGGGCAGACTCCTTTTGGGCACATGGCAGTCGATTTATTTTTGTGAGTTTGACGGCCCGCGGACCCGGCGCCTTTTCGTCAAGGTGATGGAGGGCTGATTGAAACTGGCGGAAGTGGGCGAGTTTGGACTCATCGAACGGATTCGCCGGATGTTCGATGAGCCGTCTCCCAGCGTCATCCTGGGCATCGGGGACGATGCCGCTGTTTGTCGTTCCCAGCCAGGCCGCGTGATGCTCCTGACGACCGACGCCCTGGTGGAAGGAGTACACTTTCATCGTCCGTACACGCCCGCCAAGTCTCTCGGCTGGAAGGCGTTGGCCATCAACATCAGTGATATCGCGGCCATGGGGGGTGTGCCCAGATACGCGCTGGTGACCCTGGCGCTGCCGGAGACCTGGACGGTGGAGGATGTGGAGTCCCTCTACGAAGGTATCGATCAATGCGGTATGGCGTACGGATGTCCGCTGGTGGGGGGAGATACCGTCCATTCACCAAACAGTTGCATGCTCTCGGTCATGGTGCTGGGCGACGCGGACGAGCGCAAGGTCGTGACCCGGAGCGGCGCACGCGAAGGGGATCTCATCTGCATGACGGGCGAAATGGGCGGGGCGCGGGTTGGGTTGGAAGTCCTGGAATCCGATACGGACAAAAAACGGTTCCGTCATTCCGTGGATCGATTCTTGGAACCCAAACCGAGACTCTGGGAGGCAAAGCGCCTGGTGGAGGGGATGAGCGTCACTTCCATGATCGATATCAGCGATGGATTATCTTCGGAGATCGGCCATCTGTGCCGACAGAGCGGCCTGGGCTGTTTGATCCAGGAGGAGAAGATCCCTGTTTCCCGGGAAGCCGTTCGCTGGGCAGAGTCCAGGGGAGAGGCCCTTACACCGTATACTCTGGAGAGCGGCGAGGAATACGAGCTGTTGTTTACCGTGTCCAAGAGGCAGTTTGAAGCATGGCAGGATAAGGGGTTGGACAGGAACCTGGAACTCTCCGTGGTGGGCGTGATGATGCCAAAGAGCAGAGGCATGCTCGTCCAAAGAAAAGGCAAAACATATCCCATCTCCATGAAGGGATGGAATCATTTCGGCCGATGAGAAGCTCTCGAATGCATGCCTTTCGTCGGTTCACCCAGGTGTCTCCTTACGGCCGGCTGGCCCCCCTTTATGACCGTGTGATGGATCACGTCGACTACGAAGCATGGGCCGATTACATCGTCTCGCTTTTTGCCACTTATAAAAGGGACACCCGGCGGATCGTGGACGGAGGGTGCGGCACGGGTTCCATGGCTCTCGCCCTGGAGCGACGGGGATATGCTGTGGTGGGGTTCGACAGGTCCGAGGAGATGATCCGTATCGCCAGAAGCAAGATATCTGTCCCCTTCTGGCAAGGGGATCTGAGAGCCATCGGCCTTTCGGGACGATGGGATGCGTTTCTCTGCTTGTACGACACACTCCAGTACCTGGAAAGCACGTCGTTGGATTCCCTCTGCTTAGAAGTCAGGCGTGTTCTGGCGGATGACGGTCTCTTCGTGTTCGATGTGGTCACGGAAGCGCATGTCCTCCGGTACTGGGCCGATTACACGGAACGGGATCGCGGCAAAGGATGGGAAATGATGCGAAAGAGCTGGTATGACCGGCGAAAGCGGTGTCAGTACACGGAATTTCATATCGTCTCATCGGCCACCCAAAAAGTCTTTCGGGAGTCTCATCAGCAGCGCATCTACGCCTTGGATGAGCTGGAGCATATCGTCCGTCGGAATGGATTCAAACTGCTGGGTCGATTCGACGGTTTTACGACGCAACCCGCTGATGAAACGTCCGACAGGGTTCACTTCGTCCTGCAAAAGGAGGAGTCGTGATTCAACTTTCCGATGTATGGTACATGGTCGGAGGGAACCAGATACTATCCGAGATCAACATTCAAGTGAAGGCTGGAGAATTTGTGTGTATCGTGGGTCCCAGCGGCGCGGGCAAGAGTACGATTCTCCGTCTGGTACACATGGAGATGAGTCCGACACGGGGCCAAGTCGTCGTGGCCGACTACGATGCACGAACGGTACATAAAGGCGACATTCCCCTTTTCCGGAGGAAAGTGGGCGTTGTGTTTCAGGATTTCAAGCTCCTGGAAGATCGGGATGTGTACGAGAATGTTGCTTTTGCGTTGTGGGCGACGGGCGTTCCAAGACGGCGTATCAAGAAACGGGTTTTTCAGGTTCTGGCCGAAGTCGGCCTGAGCCATAAGCGCTATGCTTTGATTCATGAGCTTTCGGGGGGGGAACAGCAGCGCGTGACGATTGCCAGGGCTTTGGCCAACGAACCCTATGTCCTGCTGGCCGACGAGCCCACGGGAAACCTGGACCCGGACACGACGGAGGAGATACTGCGCCTTCTCAAGAGGATAAACGGTAAAGGAATGGCCATTCTGATGGCCACCCATAAGGAAGACCTCGTCCGGCGGCTCCCGGCCAGCGTGGTTCAGATTCGTCAGGGGAGGATGGTCGAATGAGTCTGAACCTTCTTTATTCGATGCGGGAAGGGATCGTGGGTATAAAACGTGCTCGCATGGCATCGGTTATTACGGTTTCGACGATTACCATTACCATGACCCTACTGGGGCTTTTTCTCATCCTTACCTTAAATATTCAAGGCATCGCCCATAGCTTTCGAAATAAAATGACATACGAGGTTTTTATCGACAACAGCCTGGAGTCCACAGACATTCAACTCCTGGAGAAGAACATCATGGATTTGGAAGGTGTGGAAGACGTGACGTTCATTTCCAAAGAAGAGGCGCTGGAGAGGTACAGAAGGGATTTTGAGAATGATCCTCTGGAAATCGTCGGGTATAATCCGCTACCGCCATCGTTCCAGGTCAAGCTGAAGCAGGACTATCGATACCCAGAACGTGCCGAAGACGTCGTAAGGAAGACCGAAGCCCTGGAAGGTGTTGACAAAGTAGTGTATCATGAAAATCTTTTCAGGCTCGTGTACCGTTACAGTCGCATCGTCGTTCTGGTGGATGTGGCGCTTTTTTTAACGGTTTTACTGGCTGCCATTCTCCTGGTGGCCAATACGCTGCGCCTTACCATACTCTCCCAACGCAAGACGATTCAGATTATGGAGCTGGTGGGTGCCACCGAGGGATTTATACGCCGTCCCTATCTTATTCAGGGCATGCTTCAGGGGGGAATCGGGGGCGGAATCGGCTCGTTTATCGTGTGGATTATTGTCCAGGGCGTTTCACTGCGATTTCCCGATTTTCTCAGAGTGACGATTCCCATGCTATTGTTCCCCTTGGCTCTTGGATTGGTCCTGGGACTCATCGGGGCAGCGATAGGCCTGGGAAGGTTCTTAAAGAGGGCATAGGTAGCACATTTTTACCTTGACACAATATACAAAAATTCTTACCTTATATTTGGTTTTGTTTAGGTTAACAGAGGGATTTTTCGTTCTTCTTTTATGCACGATCTGAATGAAAGAAAGACAGACCTTCTGCGCAGGATTGTGCAGAGTTATATCGAGACGGCCTCACCCGTAGGATCTTCCCACCTGGTGAAGAAATATCGGTTGAATTACAGTCCGGCTACGGTTCGGAGCGAAATGTCCAGTCTGGAAGAGTCGGGGTATATCATGCAGCCACATACGTCGGCCGGTCGTGTACCCACGGACAGGGGATACAGGATTTATGTCGACTGTCTGATGAAACCCGGACGTCTGGGGGCCAGAGAACAAGAGAAGATTCATCAGCAGATGGAAAACTCGCGGGGAGACATCAACCGTCTGTTAGAAGAAGTGTCCAGGATTTTAGGAAGCATTTCCAAAGAATTAAGCGTCGTGCTCACACCCTGGATTTCCTGGGGTATTTTTGACAGGTTGGAACTCATTGCGCTCACCGAGCGAAAGGTCTTGGCGGTCATCCATGTACAGAGTCGTTTGGTCAAGACCATCGTTCTTGAAGTCGATTCGGATGTAGATCAGGAGAGCCTGGAAAAGACGGCGGCAGAGCTGAACGAACGACTCAACGGACTCACGCTCCAAGAGATTCAGAATACCTTCGGTAGCCACCTTCAGAATGTCGGCAGAGGAGATAGGAATCTCCTCCAGCATTTCGCCGAGTACGTTACGGACATCTTTGATTTTTCCGAACCGCTGGAAGTTCATACATGCGGAACGCAAAATATTCTCATGCAGCCGGAATTCTCGGATGTCGGTATGATGGAATGTATTCTCTCCTTGGTGGACGATAGAAAAAGTCTTGCCTATTTATTTCGGAAGAATACCAAAAAGACGGAAGTTATCATAGGTCGAGAGCATAAAGACGACAAGCTTTGTTCTTTTGCGGTGGTTACGGCCTGTTATAATAGAGGAAAGGATATAGGTGCTCTGGGAGTTATCGGTCCAACGCGCATGCCATACAGCAAGATACTTCCGTTGGTAGATTATACGGCCAAGACAATGACTCAGTACTTAAGCTGAGAACCAAGGCGCCCTTTGAGAATATGAATGATAAACTTCGATCAAAATCGACTCAGAAACAGGGATCCAAAAAACAAGCAAGAGCCAAGACCCCACCCAAAAGAGGGGAGGAGCAACTCAGAAAGAAACTGAAAGCGGCTCAAGAAGAGATCGAACGTCTAAAAGACCGGCTTTTAAGGACGGCTGCCGAGCTGGACAACTATCGGAAACGGACGGAGCGTGAATTTGCCCAGGTACTCCATACAGCCAACGAAGCCGTCATCAAAGATATATTATCCATCATCGATGATTTAGAGCGTTCTTTGAAATCAGCTCCTAAAGGAGGAAAGGCCAAAGAATTCCAAAGGGGTATTGAGTTGATCAATCAGAAACTCTTATCCATTTTAGGTCGTTACGGGCTTGAACCCATGGATTCGATGGGCAAGGATTTTAATGTGGATCAACACGATGCCCTTCTTCAGGTAGAGAAAGAGGACATACCCGCCGGAATCGTCGTTGAGGAACACGAGAAGGGATACTTGCTTAACGGAAAGGTTATCCGTCATGCCAAGGTTGTGGTCAGTAAGTGAGGGGGAGGCGTTGATATAGAGCATGGCCAAGCGAGATTACTACGAAGTGTTAGGCGTCGATAAGGGGGCCGGCCAGGAGGAGATAAAAAAAGCCTACCGCAAATTAGCGATGCAACACCATCCCGACAGGAATCCGGGCAAAAAGGAGGCCGAGGAGAAGTTCAAAGAGGCCGCCGAAGCGTACGAAGTATTGATCGATCCGCAAAAGCGGGATCGGTATGATCGGTACGGATTCCAGGGGCTAAAGGGGGGCATGGGTGATTTCGGTGGATTTGATTTTGATCTTTCGGATGCCCTTCGCACATTCATGGAGGGATTCGGAGGCTTCGGGGATATTTTTGGAACATCTCAGCATCGTTCCGGGCCTGAACAGGGAAACGATCTCCAGCTCCGTCTCGGCCTGTCTTTGAAAGAAGTCGCAACAGGTGTCGAGAAAAAAGTCAAGATCAAGCGGATGGTTCGGTGTGATCGCTGCCGGGGAAGTGGAGCGGAATCCCCCGATGCCGTGAAGACCTGTCCCACGTGTCATGGAACAGGACAGATACGACAGGTCAGCCGTTCGCTCTTCGGTCATTTCGTGAATATCACAACGTGTCGCACGTGTGGCGGGGAGGGCAAGGTTGTACAGACGCCATGTGCCGGTTGCGGGGGTATGGGACGGAAGAAAGGGGAGACCACGTTACAGGTAAAAATTCCTGCGGGCGTAGCCACGGGGAATTATATTACCATTCGGGGCGAGGGCGATGTGGGACCCAAAGGCGGGCCGGCGGGGGATGTATTCGTCTTTATTGAGGAAAAGAGAGACGATATATTTGAACGGCATGGGGATGATATTCTCTTTAATTTGTCTATAAGTATATCCCAGGCTGTTTTGGGAGATGAAGTGGAGATACCGACTTTGTCCGGCAAGGCCAGGCTTCATATCGATCCAGGAATCCAGCCGGGAAGGATTCTGAGAATGCGGGGGAAGGGAATACCGCACCTGAACGGTCATGGTAAGGGTGATCAGCTCGTGAAAGTAAACGTTTGGATTCCCACAAAAATTTCCAAAGAGGCTAAAGGTCTTTTCGAAAAGTTGAGTCAATACAAGGAGGTGCATCCTTAGTACGGGTTATTCAGCATGGTGGGTTTTACTCGGAGCGAAACACGAGCCCTTCTTTTTCTAATCGTGACCTTTGTTGTCGGGGTGGGTGTATGGACATACCGAAACCAATGGGCGCCGTTACCCGAACTTTCGGAGGCGCGTCGGGTAGACCAGAAGACCACACCAACGACGGATAGGATAGTAGAAATCCAGGGGGAGGATGCTGAATCCAATCACGTAAAAATCATTCTCAACGATGCCGACCACAAGGAATTGGAACGCTTGCCGGGTGTCGGCCCCGTCATCGCAGCCAGGATCATCGAATACAGGGAGAGACACGGAGGATTTAACGCATTAGAAGAACTCATCGAAGTAAAAGGCATAGGAGAACAGACAGTAGAACGGTTAAAACCTTACTTGAAGTTAAATCAGCAATAATTTAGAAGGGAGGAAAACAAATGGCAGAGAGAGCGAGGGGCAATATCTTCTATGAGATTTTAATTATCATTCTGATAATTGGCCTCATCGGGACGATACTTTATCCATCAAAAATATGGAAGAGTGAGGAAGAATTCGAAAATATCTGCCAGTCACGGATGGAAGCACTGGCCCAGTTGGAGTATAATTACTTGCAAAAACACAACACTTACTCCGACAGTATTCCCGCTTTGAAAGATGTACTTCTATTAGATCCCGAGTATTCCGCAACTTTGGATTCCCTCATATACTGGGATGCTCTTGTCACCCGCAATAACCTGGAGAAGATTATCAAAGAGAGGCAATTCCCGGATGATCTTTTGGATTATATGCAGATGCGCTTTGAGAGTAACAAGCCATTGGGCAATCTCGTGATTTGGGACTCTTTGGGATACCGTCTGATGGGTGAGCTCAAAGATATAGTCGGGTCTCCAGACTTTGCTAGAGATGATTCCTTGGATAAAGGCGTGAATTGGGTTGTCCTGGTCGGGGAAGATGCTTTTTGGAATATTCTCGAAACGACCGACGTCTCACAGAGGGTAAGAAGAAGGATCGTATCCGACCTCCGTAGAGGACGCACTATCTTGGAAACCTCGGGTTGGGAATATTATCGAACCACGTTCTATGAGCGGCTCCGGGATTATTTGGACATGGCCCTCCGAGAAGACGTGTGGACCAAAGAACAGGATGATGAGTGGGAGGAGTGGCGTCGAAATCTTTGGAATGAAGAGATGGATAACCTGGCACCCGAAGTTCAGGATTCCATCTGGCAGAGCTTCCAACAGAGACTCTGGGACAGAGACAAAGAGTTGATATGGAAGAAGGAGAGGAACGGACTGTGGAAACAGGAAGGTGCACAGTGGGTAGAAGAGAATACCACGGCGTGGCAGCGTAGCCTTGTTCAAAAATGGCAGCAGGACAGAAAAAAAGAGTGGGAATCTGAAACACTATCCAGCCTTCCCGACTCTCTGGCCGGTGCGTTTGCTGCGGAGAAAGACTCGTTGTGGAAAGATGTGGTTGATTCGCTGCAGGCCGAGGAATATGAAGAATGGGAACAATCCAATAAAAAGTATGTAAACGAGACAATACGAACAATCTGGGAGAGTGACCGCCGGGTAAGCTGGGAAGGACCTGCTCGAGAGGAATGGCTGGCCGAAAAGGAAGCGAATAAAGCTGCTCTCTGGAGAGACATCAAGGAAGAACTCTGGAAATCGGAAGGGCCGCGTTTCTGGAGGAACGAAGAGACGAAACTTGCACAAAAATTCAGTGCTCGGAAACGGCTGGATCAGGCGGTAGCCTGGAACACGGTATTGGGTGCCGATCGAGTCCGATCTATCACAAGCCAGCTTCAACTTCCCGATACCCAAACCCTTTGGAATGAAATCCATAAGAGGATGAAGGTGCAGGATAAAGCCGTTGGAATAAAGAAAAATGTATCCATGCTTAACGAAGTGGGAATCGTGGGCTTATTCAGGAATACACTCTTGGATTCTATAAACACGTGTCCCCTGGCCCACCAACCGTATCTCATTGAAGCGTTCGTGGAAACGAATATTAACAGGTTCACGATTCATTGCCCCATCGTAGACACAGAAGATGTAAAATTCGCACTTCGCATAGACCCTGTTACAAACGACACGTCTCGAGTCTCGTTGGAATTGTCGGCAGCCCAGAAAATATTTGGCGGTGGCAATATCAAATCTCACGGTTATATCGATGCAGAAGGGAAGAAGAGCTGGGATAGAAGGGGAAGCTGATCCTTGAGTTCCATGACGTCAAATGCTTTTCTCGGCCTTTCCTTGCATCCGGAACGTGTCTGTTTGGTGGAAATGGAGGAAGGCCAGATTCAGGCCATCGGTGCGCGTGAGCTCATTCAACCCCTCAACGTGGAAACATTCTATAAAGATGGCCAATTTTTCGATAATCAAAACGAGACGATTCAGGAGTTATACCAAAATGCAGGTGCAAACAGTAGAGAATTGGGTGTCGTGCTAGAAGAGAGCATGGTTCTGATTAAAAAGGTACCTCTGGCGCTGGGATTGGAGGAAGACATGCTCAAGGAATCCCTGCGATGGGAGGCAAGTCAATGCATTGTGTCTCCCCTGGACGAGTACATCCTGGACTATCAGCGACTCCCATTTCAAACGTCATTGGGAAATCCTATTTACCTGGTGATTTTGCTGCGGAAGAGTCTACTGGAAGGCATTTGCGCTTTGGTGGAAAAGAGTGGATTGAGCCTCAGAGAAGTCGATGTCGATGTGTTTTCCATTGTGCGAGCCCTGCTCGCAAATTATGATATCGGCGCCGATGAAACGGCTGTCATCGTCGATGTGCAGAGGCGTTATCTCACGTTCATTTTTGTTCGGCAGAAAGAATATTTTCTTTCTCATCGGGTTCATCTTCAAGAAACAGGATCCAATTCGAAGCTCGATGATTCGAACGTTGTGAACACATTGGTCAAGGAGCTTAAGCGGCTTATCTTCGGACATCGTGTGGGTCGGGGGATTGAGGACCTGAGTCGAATTTTCTTGATAGGGGGTGAAAATTTGCAAAAGGTTGCACACGAATTATCCGAGGCCGTATCCGTTTCACTGGAAACAGTGAATCCCTTTCAACGAGTTCCTGTAACGCTATCGGTTTCCCAATCGAAGGAATTCAATACCTTTCCTGAAAGGTTTGTCGCAGCGGTGGGGATAACGTTAAAGAAGATACCTGCCCCCGCATAAATAGCAGTACGGGTAAGGAGAGACCGTAAAGGAGGACACATTCCATGGTCGACATTAACCTTTTCAAAGAAGAAGAAGAGGAAGAGTGGAAACCCGATTCGGAAGGTGGGGAATCCCTGGAGAGTGATCTTGGTGATGAGTTGAACCTCGGTGATGATATTGAAGAGCCTTCGCCTTTGGACGATGAGAAACTGTTGGGGGATGAGGAAGCCATACCCGACTTTGAAGAGCCCGATGAAGCAGAGCTGGAAGAAGACTATGAGTACGGGGAAGGAACGGCGCGAAAAGCACCCATCTGGCTCTGGGCCATTCTGGGCGTCGTGATTGTCGCGGCCGCGTTTTATCTCTTTTGGTATCAACCCAGGCAGAAAAGAAAAGCCGCCTCCCATGCGGTAACCCTGCTGAGACAGCCGCAATCGGATAGTCTCGCAACGGCCGTCCAGAGGACGGGAGGCACTACGACGTCAGCCGCTGACGACACCTCGGCGGGCGGTACGGAGGCGGACCGAGAACCACCTCCACCCGTCGCTACGGGAACCGTACCTGCGGGAGTGCCCGGTTCGACGATTCGTTATGTGAATGCTGCCAAACCTGTTTTTGAAAGTCTGTCCAATCAGGGACAATTGGGAACCATCATCCTGGAGGGCAACAGATTCCATGTGGGATACGTTTCTGCCAATCCCGGATTGTCACAAACCATAGGCCAGAGGATTCAGAGAATGATTGGCGCGTCGGCCATCAAAGTATCGCCGGAGGACAGGCATCGAACCGCTGGCAAAGTACAGTACTGGGGTGTCATTTCCGGAGACCTTCCCCAAAGCAATTATACAGAGACACAGACATCGGCGCAACGATTCGCTTCTGTGGATCGTTTTGTACAGGGAATGAGAGGGCTCGTGCAGCAAAGTGGATTGACGTTCCAGGAGTCGGAAGCATTCTCTGCGCGCAGCGAAGGAGGCATTCGAAAGACGCCCATACGGGTCAAGGTTGAAGGAAGCAATGCGAATGCCGTTTCTTTTCTCGATGTGTTGAAGGGATTTCAAGGTGCATACGATTTAACCAAGTTAACGATTGCACCTGTCGACATTTCGGATTTTCAGGCGAGTCAGGTTAAATTGGCGTTGGATTTCTCGGTTTGGACAGGGTGAGGGATCGAACGGTTACGTCTGTCATCATTTGCCTTAGGGTGGTGGTCCTTTTCGCATGACGATTCGGGTTATGGGTGGTTCGGCCCGAGGAAGGAAACTCCTCGGGCCGGTTGGATTTAAGTTCCGTCCGGCAACAGGACGGGTCAAAGAATTTATCTGTAATTATTTGAACCAAAAAGTCGTAGGGGCAAAAGTTCTTGATCTTTTTTCCGGTTCCGGATCGTTGGGCATCGAGGCGTTGAGCCGAGGAGCGAGCGAGGTGGTTTTTACGGAACGATCCGCCCACAACGTACGTATGATTGAGAAGAACGTCAATCACTGCGGCTTTACGGATAACGTTCGTGTTCTCAAGGGGAATGTGTTTTCCCTGTTCAAGACGTTGGTAAAAATGGGAGACGTTTTCGACATCATTCTAGCCGATCCGCCTTTTAAGGGAAATTATCGACAAAGGATCGTACAGGGAGTCGACGAGAATCATTTGCTCAGGGATGGCGGCGTCTTGATCGTAGAACATGAATCCCACGACCCTGATCCTGGGGAGCACAACATGCGCCTCGTAAAACAGCGGCGTTTTGGTCACTGTATAGTTTCGATCTATAATTGAGTAAGGACGTATGCGTACGGCGATTTACCCGGGTACATTCGATCCCATTACCAACGGCCATCTGGACATCTTGAAGCGGGCCTCACAACTTTTTGATAAAGTAATTGTCGTGGTTTCGAACAATCCTCACAAGAATCCCCTGTTCTCGTTGGAAGAACGCCGGAAACTCGTGCATGAAACGGTGAAAGACATTGACAATGTGGAGGTGGATGTCTTTGATGGTTTGCTGGTTCAATATGCCAGGGAAAAAGGGGCCTTGGCATTGATTCGAGGACTGCGGGCTGTCTCGGATTTTGACTATGAATTTCAAATGGCATTGATGAATCGAAAACTATTACCCGAGTTGGAGACGGTCTATTTGATGCCCAGTGAGGAATATACGTACATCAATTCGACAATTGTCAAGGAGGTTGCAAGACTTGGGGGTAGAATCGATTGTTTTCTTCCACCC
>CAZTKR010000020.1:0-26518 GCA_964614115.1 uncultured bacterium
TCTTTTTTATTATGAGTAGAGAAGCCTGCGGATTATGTGCCCTGATTAGAATGCCTCCAGGAATTAATATATTTTTTACACGCTTACGATGGGACTCAGATTTTTAACCTCCTCATATAAAAAATCCACATTCAAATAATTATTTAAAATATATATGCTTTGACTCGTTTGTGGTTGACTAACTAGGTTTGATAGAGTTTTATGACATTACCGCACGTATCATCAAACACGGTAATCGTTGCCTCTCCCGATTTTGTTGGCGTCATCGTGAACTCCACACCCAGCTTCTTCATCCTCTCGTATTCGCTCTGGATATCATCAACAGCAAATGCTGTCAGAGGTATCCCCTGTTCATAAAGGGCTTTTTGGTATATCTTGGCAGCGGGAGTGATATTTTGCTCAAGGAGTAATTCGATGTCATCGGGTCCTTGGGGCGAGACAACGCTCATCCATCAGGCTTCTCCTGCGGGAAAGTCGTTCTTCTTAATAAAACCCAACATATCGGTGTAAAATATTAATTCCTTGTACTGGTCGTCGACGATGACACTGCTCAGTATAATTTTCATAACAGACTCCATATTAGGTTTTACCGGCCTGACGGCATATTATACAATAGAAATATACAGAATCTTCTGTTCTTCGACATTTCTTTATTCATCCATAACGATCCGTAGAAAGGGATTTTCTCCTGACTTCTAATATTTCGATTATTACTAACATACAAAAATAACACCCTATTTGCATGAATAAATCAAGGCTAATATAAAAAAGCCGACCATTCGGCCGGCCTTTCGTGAATCGATAATCGTATGGATGTTGTGTTATTCCATGGCAGTATTCGTGCGCACGAGACGCAATTGCCCCATGCCGGCAGCACGGTTGCCGTCCGAAGGTTTGCCCTCGTTAAAATCCACAAACCAGGCACCTGCAAACGCGTCCGTCACCACATCGATGGTCCAGGTACTCAGGAGCTCCTTCTGGAACTTTGGGTCGATGTAATTGTCATTCTTCTTACTGGATTCCATCAGAGACATCAATTCCTCAACGGTCGGGATTCGCCAATCGGAAAATCCGGCGAGGCTTTCTTCGTTCACTTTCGCCACATAGGCTTCCGCCTCCCTCCAATCGAACCGGGTTTCGTCCTCCGCTTGCTGCCATATCAAACCTGTCGTATGGTCAATGATAACGGGAACGCCCTGTAGCTCTACTTGTTCATAGCTGTGCTTCAGTGTGCCCTTGATGTTATCGCCGGGACAGTGAAGCCCTTTGTCCTTGATAACCTGGGCGACTTCCTCTTTCGAAAGAGTGGCAGTCTCACTGCGCAGGGTGATCTTTTCTGGAGTTCCGCTTTGCTGTCCACCGCCACAGGCAAAATGAGTAAATAACGCCAGAATCAGAATCGATCCGACCCATAACACGACCTTGACTTTCATGGTACCCTCCTACTTTTTGGTTCAAAATGTTTTGTGAGACACTTTTGGGACGTATAACATGTCCCTCCTTTCTGGATTAACCTGCCACGTAAAATTGATACCATTTTAAAGACGTCACTTTAAAAATCAGAAAACGTTATTTTCGATGATTGGGATGCTGCTGTAAAAACAATACGTCGTGTAGCGAGCAGCATTTTGACCGTGGCAAGAAGATCGATCCGGTCATTCGCAGTAAAGTGGAGGACATTTAATGTCCTTCGAACACGAAGACACCGTATCGTTTGATCCAAAATGAATAATATTTTAATCAATGTCAAGTAAAAAAGGCCGATTTGTAAAACCGGCCTCTCATTTATTCATTACCGAATGTGGTTCTGAGTCTTCTACGTTTCACTCATACAAACACGAATCAAACCGGCGTTTCGTTTAACGTCTGGCCGGTCGAGGCTCCAGCTGATTCATTTCAATCAAGGCACGAATCCATTCTTCGGGATACTCCAGACGTTGTGCTCTGCGTTCCTCGACGTTGTAACGACGAAGCTTATTATATTTAACCAGAAGATCATCACCCAGTTTCCACCAGGCGTTGACCACGGCATTGGCATTATCACAACA
This sequence comes from uncultured bacterium, assembly GCA_964614115.1. GTDB lineage: Bacteria > Zhuqueibacterota > QNDG01 > QNDG01 > DSAB01 > CAZTKR01. The sequence goes on from CAZTKR010000020.1 coordinate 2,049, forward strand.
GTACTGGGTCAAATACTCCCTGGCCTTCTCGGGCGACTCCTTGTAAAGCACCAGTGCCTTGGCGTCGATGTCCGTGGTGCGCTCCACGGCAGAGGTTTCCCATCGCTCCTGGGCCTCACGAACATCCTGAATGGCATAGGAGTACACAACTTGTGTGTGGAAATCCGCATAATCGAAGGCCCATCGGGCCACGCGCCGGTCGAATTCCCAATGATCGCCGAACTGGTAGGATTGAGGCATCTCCGTGATGCCCCCGTAGAACGGCACGAAGCACGTGGTGTTCAACGAGCCCAGGCTCAGCCACAGGACACCGCCGATGGGATCGGGCAGCCAATCCCGAACCTGAATGACCGTGGTGTACTCCGATCCGTTCATGCCGATACTGCGCGGCAGGCCGTAGTATTTTTCATCCAGACTCATGCGGAACGTGTAGTTGGGATTCGCAAAAGGCCCGCCCCGGATACCCAGTGCAACTTCGTAGGGTGTGCCTTCATAATTGTCGCGCAGGATGTTGAACACATCCGTCACAGAAAGCTTCTCGTCCGGCTTGACGGAGAACGGAAAATCCATGTTGGGTGTGTCGGGACTGAATCCTTTGGACGGTGCCACGAGATCCATAAAACGCCACTGCCGGGCACGACCGCCCTTGGATTCCGAGGCGCTGGTTTCGCTGGGTGAATACGCCCTCTTCCAGCTGAAGGGCTCTCCGCTTTCTGGATCGTACAAACCCATTTCCACAGCCTGGGAAACCACGTTATCCGAGGCCATGAAATAATCTTTGTTCTTCAGGTCGATCTCACCGATGCGGGATTCATTGGGACAGATACTCACATGATCGTCGGGCACTCTCTGGGCGCACCAGATGGCACCCGACTTCCCGCTCTCCGGCGTCCATAGCGGCCCCACGGGCATGATCTCGAATATCCAGACCTCGTCGGGATCGGACACGGCCAGCATCTCCCCGCTATCCGTATGGCCGTAGCCGTACTGGGTGGCCAGGTCTCCCATGATGCGGATGGCGTCCCGGGCCGTCTTGGCACGCTCCATGGCGATGAGACTCAATTGGGTGATGTCGAACTTGGCTGCGGGCGTGGGATTCCGGAGCTCACGCCGGCATCCGATGGTGGACTCTCCGAAAGCAACTTGATTTTCGTTGAGATATCCAAACATCCCGTGAAGGTACCCATACGTGTGTTCCACCTCGTCGATTTCCAGGTCGGTGAACTTGTGCTCGTAGTCGCTCCAGTGGTAACCCTGGCTTGGCGGCGATGTCTCGAACTGGCTGAACGAGTAGATCTTTCGCTTGGAACCGGGCTCGTGATCGGCCGCAGGCACGTGTCGCCAGCTCCAGTCGCATATGCCGCAATCGGCTGTATGCGTCGTAATCACGGAACCGTCTGTGGATGCTTTCTTCCCCACGAGAACCACGGTACAGCCTTCCATGGCCAATTCTTCAAACCATCCATCATCGGCTGTTGGGCAGCCGCAGTCCTGGGCGACCACGGGTGTATTCCATAGGCAACCGACCGTCGTCAAACAGATGACCATGAGTATGAATGTTTTTTGTGTCATGCGTTCCTCCTCTCACCGATAGCAATGATTGTATAATATAGTCAATTCATCCTATTTTCGCGATAAAAATTTTTCGAAAAAATGCCTCGCTTATATGAAAAGATATGAATTGTCTTGTGTCCGCCTATTTTTCACGACATGAATCCGACCAATTTTGCATTACCGTTTTCAGAATCCCGGCCTATCGGGGGTCGTGTGAAGAACCTGTGCAGAAATCCATCCCGGATAGCCGATGCCATGTTCATCTTCTTTTCGTTCTCGACGACTCCCTATGGAATGTCTACTCTGCTTTTTGCCGTCGTAACGCCTCAATCTTGGACACATATTCGATGATGCGCATCGCCAAATCTTCGTCGAAAACGTTCACGCCGTCGATGTGCTGAAAACAATGAATGCCAATCCAATAGTCGGGAAAATAGAGCTCAAGGCTGGGTATTAGACGGGGATGAGAACGGACGATGTGGGTGAAGCCGACGAACCCCTTCTCCCTGGACCAGACTGTTATCACCGTGGGATTCCAGTCTCCTTCCAGTGCCACATCGATGTGCAGAATGTCGTGGAATGCCAGGCGTGTCAAAATATCCGGAAGGTGTCTATTCTCATTCATAGCCCATACCACCATTGAATCGGGATGAAACGTCGAGCGGAGACTGCATCAAAGGACCAAAATGCAGACGCTCTTTCAGAGATGTCTCGTGGTCGTTATTCATGCCGGGGGAATCATGCCCTGTGACCGTGGTGTCCCGGCAGACCGATTTCCTCAAGGACGAAAAATCGTCTGGGAACGCTTCAAGCGTCGCGGGATTGCATCAGTAACACGCATCGGAAAACCGATTTATTTTATCGTGCTGACGCTTAGCCTTCCCCGCCTCATAGCTCAAAAAGCCCTAAATCCGTATCCCCTCGTCCCTAAAAAGTATCTGCTTTACTATTCAAGAATCCACCGGTTCGATTCGGTTGATATAAATTTCTTTTCAACTCCTTATGGAAAAGCTGACCCGGCGTAGTGATTACAGCTGGGAATCATCCGGTTTGTATAGTGTGGGATCGCGGCTGGCAGAATAATACTGGGGTATTTCAACCACGGGTTTATCTTTCAATTCCAGGATGTGATGGCTCAAGCCCAGTGCCGCAGCCACAGAGCTCATCACACCGTGGCCAGAATACCCGGTACTTACCGCGTAATTCTCCAGTTTGTCCGGCCTGGGAATCCCTATCAGGGGTCTTTCATCGGGTGTGTCGGCGTAATGGCCCATCCATCCGCGGGAATCTGCACCGCTGTACAAGCCTATCTCACCTGCATTCCGGATGAAAGGTCTGTTCTCATCACACAGGATGGGGTATAAGAACTCGAAAAAATAGTCGTTGAACACATCGTCGTCGGGCGGCGTCTCGTGGATACCGGGCTCTTCATCCTCCGACGAGAAGAAAAGCCAAAGGCGGTCTTCATCGGGTCGAACCATTCGTTTCTTCAGTATCACCAGGCCGTGATCCGTGATGTATCCCGGCGGCGGTTTCACGATATGAACGATTCTCCGGTGGGGCGTCACGCCCAGATGTTCGTCGATGGTCCATTCATTTACCGTCTCCGACCAGACACCGGCCGCGTTGACGACAAAATCCGTGGACTTCTGCTCTATAGAGGATTCCTGGCTTGCCTTGCCGGCACCCGCACCAGAACTGCTTCGGAATCGAATCGTGGAGATTCTCTTTCCTGCTTTATCAAAGCCGACCACTTCCGTATTGAGATGGAGCACGCCACCCAGCTTTTCAAACACAGCACGGCAGGAGGCAACGATGTCGCCCACAGAAACAAAGCCGGCCTCGGGTACGTGGATGTAACCCACGATGGTTTCTCGAATATTTTTATCGCAGCAGCAGAGATCAAAATTATTCTGAATCCAATCAATCCTGCCGGCCTCTTCCCTGGAATAAAAGGCGATATGAACACCCTCGGATTCGAAAAGCTCCTTCCTTTCCAGGGCGCTTTGGTATTCTTTTTCTCTCAGGAAATAATGGTACCCCTTCGGCTTGTACGACGAGGTGATGGGCACACGATTCGGATCATCGGCGTCAAAATGAGCATCTTCGCCAAAATGGGCTTTCAGATCGCGAAACGCACGTATACTCGTCATGTAGAAACGGATTTCTTCCGGCGTGAACCAGTAAGGCCGGACGCCCTCGATAGATTTCTCGGTATTCCCGATGCCCAGCTGACCCAACCGCTCGAATAAATGGACTTCGGTGGGAAGTTTGTACTTTTTTATCTCCCGTAGAAGCTCCGTGGCAAGCGTAATCCCGATGATGCCTCCGCCCACGATATCAATGCTCCTGTACTCCTTCATCAGAACGCGTCTCCTATTCAATCAATATACGGGAAGATCGAATCACGGATTCAAATAAAAAAATACATATTTTCGGAATAATATGCAAGGGGAAAAGGCGACTTTAAACAGGATCGCAAAGATACGAATTGACTTTTTGCAGGAATTCCTTATATTCATCGAACGAAGAACAGGATATTCGTTATATCAGCCGTGATAACGAGAATGCCCAATGTCCGATAAAACCATTACAGACAAAGACCGATCCCTGGCAAAACAGTGCCTGGAATGTGATCTTTGCACGAAGGCTCAGGAAAAGCAGAAAGGATTCGTGTTCTGGTTTGTGAAATGGCTGGATGCAACCATTTGTCCAGCCTGCAAAGCCTATGAAAAAGTTTATGGCCGCAAGGCGTATGACCCCCTGCCTTGAGGCCGATTCATTATTAAAAAACCGACATAACCGTTTGGTATAACGCTTGATTAATCATCCCTCAATTCCAACATGGCAATATCCTTCCCTCCCTTGGCGCAGGATGCGATGATCTCAACGCTGGGCTGAGCTTCCTTTTTGTCTGTCTTGATGACCCACTCTATGCTCTTCGAGGGAAGCGGTGCCGACCCGCCGGCAAACAGAAAATAACCGGGGCTGTCCGCCTTACTCCCTTCCAGATGACCTAGGATGCTCCGGGTCTTTCCCAACACCACTGACCCGTTTTCCGTCTTCACCGTCACGATGATGGGATAATCCTTATTCACCTGGAGCGCTGCCTGAGAAATATACGTCGGCAAGAATCCATCATTCGCGATCGTGGCCTGGACCTTGTACACATCGTCTGAAATTCGGGTGCATTCGGTGGAATGGATTCGAATCCTGGGCGAAAGGGACGCCTGATACAAGTTGAACTCCGTGTACTGCTCGCATATTTTCTGGAGTCCGGCATCGATGGGAGCGATCTTCTTGATCCAGCCGCCGATCTCCACTCTACCCAGCTGGGGATGGTCAAAGGGCTTCCAATCGGCATAGTACCTGCCGTCTTTCTCCTTGTCGCTCCAGCGGAGCATCTCCATCTCCGAGACCCTTCCGTCCTTGTCAACATCCGCGTCAATACCGCACATCTCCGGCGTAAAGGCAAACACGCCGTAGTGGTGATAGGCCCACGTGAAAAAAAGTCCGAAACCGTACGGGCCCGGCCTGCGCCGGTTCCCCATGATCGTGTCGTAATACAAACCCTCGACCAGCGTGCCCTGGGTCATTTCTCGAAACTGCTCTATCATCGTATCGTACACATCCAGGTCGGAATCGGGCAGCGCCTCGTCTGGCACATTGGCCGGAGGACGCAGAAGAAAATCGACGGGCCAGCCGCCGCCATGGACGGAGTACGCGCCCGTGATGTTGGGATGACGGGCAAAGAATTCCACCACGGCCCGGGATTCCGGTATGGACAGCGGATGGGCACCCGCACCGCGCTGGGCCGGATTCCATTCATAGGGGTAGTTCCGGTTCACGTTGATACCGCCCATGTCGTCCTCGTTAAACCGGCCGTCTCCGTCGTTGTCGATACCCTCGACAATGGTTCGAAACTCCCCCCTTTCCGTCTCATCCCGGACGGTCAGGAGCCTTTTGTCCAGGGGCGAGGTTTTCAGCGGGCCCGTGACATCCCGGATTCGCATGACCGTGATGGCACCGTCACCGTCCAGGTCTTCCGGCGGGTCTTCGTCTATGAGCCCGTCTCCGTCGTCGTCCCACGGCATGGCGTGGGAGATCATCCCCGGCTGGGAAAGGTAGTAGTCGACGCCGTCGGGATTGACTTTGGGGAGTATGTAGAACACCCGGGTGTTCATCAGCTCGGTGATAAACGGGTCTTTCCCGAATCCCAGGAGGAGAACCTGAGCCGTGTGCATCACCATGGGTGTTCCGCAGGGCTCGTCAGGATGCGTACCACCATCGGCCCAGAACGCCGGTTTATCCTCTCCCGGATCCGTATCGAAATTCGTGACTTCCAGTATCCACAATGCCTTCCCTTGATAACTCTTTCCGATGGAATGAATCTTGATTAAACGGGGATACAACCGCTGCCATGCCTCCAGCATTTGGGTCATCTCGTCATGGAGTTGATATCGATCAAAAGGAACGCGCGGGAATACATCGTCGCTCTGAACACCGGAGAGATGTCCTGCGCATACGGTGACCATGAAAAGAAGGTTTAGAATGTATTTCTTCATGATGGCTTCTCCTTCTTAGAGTTCATATTTTAATAACATTTATTTTCTTTATATACCAAGACATTCTGTGGCATCCATCACGGAAGATCATAACCTGGAATGATCCGGTTTTGCCCGGGTGAGGTCTCGGCTGGCTGAATAGCTATCCGGAATTTTCACGACGGGCGGATTGGAAATCTGAAGAATATCGTGGGTGAGTCCCAGGGCGGCGGCGATGGACGCCTGAACGCCGTGGCCCGAGTATCCCGTGCTCACGGCGTAATTCTCCAGCGTGTCGGGTCGCGGCACACCGATCAGGGGTCTCTCATCGGGCGTGTCCGCGTAGTGCCCCATCCAGCCCCTTCTGTCTGTGCTGCCCGAAAGACCGATGGTCTCCGCAGAACGGATGAACGGCCTTCCCGGATGGCAGAAGACGGAATATATGTACTTGAAGAAATATTCGTCAAACGTGTGCTCATCGGGTGGCTCTTCCTGGATACCGGTTTTTTCTTTGGGAGGCGTGTAGTAGAGCCAAACTTTATCCCCGTCCGGACGGATGACCCGTTGTTTGAGCAGAACCATCCCGTGGTCTGTTCGATAGCCCCCGGGCGGCTTGACGATCAGGGGAAACCGCCGGTGGGGCGTGATGCCCAGGCGTTCCCCTATTATCGCATGATTCAGTTCGTCCGACCACACTCCGGCCGCGTTCACCACGTAATCCGTCGGCTTTGATTCGCTTTTATCATGACGAGACATTCCTCCCATACCGGAGTTGTGTATAGACCGAAACCGAATCGTTTGGACGCATCTGTCGTGTACATCAACTCCGGTCACTTCCGTATTCAGATAAAGTTTCCCACCCAGCTTCTCGAACACGGCCCGGTACGAGGCTACTATATCGCCCGCAGACACGAATCCGGCCACAGGCACGTGTACGTATCCTGCAATCGGGTAATGACGCATCGAGTTCTCGGGCAGGATGGCCCTCGGGTCGAACGCTTCCTTCGACCAGCTCTCGAAATGGAAGTTATCGAACACCCACTCATCTTCGTCCAGAACCAGGGCATCCAGATCAAAGTTATTGGCGATCCAGTCGATCTTTCGGGCGTCATCCTTCGTGTAGAATTCAATGGGAACGTGCGACTGCTCGAAGAGTGCTCTTAATTTCAGGGCCTCTTGGAATTCCGCTTCCGAGAGGAAGTAATGATACCCCACAGGCCGATAATGTGCCGTGATTCTCACACCGTCTGGATCGTCCGCACTGAAACGGGCATCCTCACCAAAATGGGCTTCCAGGTCCTGCATGGCCCGAATGCTCGTCAGGTAAAATCGAATCTCCTGGTCAGTGAACCAGTACGTACGGACGCCCTCGAAGCTCTTCTCGGTGTTCTCCATGCCCAGCTGGCCCCGTCGCTCGAACAGGTGAACCTCGGTCCGCAAGCCCTGCCTGCGAACTTCCCGGAGCAGTTCCGTTGCCAACGCCGTACCGATGATGCCCCCGCCGATGATGTCTATGCTTTGGTAGTCTCGTGCCATTTATATCAAAATCAAGATTCAACGAACGTACGAGATATAGGACGCATGCCTCAAAGGTGGTCGACATGTCGAACTAATTTAATACAAATGAATGATAATCCAAATGAAAAACTCGTTGCTTTTCAACGTAAAAATTGGTAATCTATGATTGGATTTCATCGGGGATATCGTGTTTGGACGCAACGGATAAAAAATATCGAGACTTGCAGGACATCCTTCGAAACATGGGATCAGTCCTGGTCGCCTTCTCAGGCGGCGTGGACAGCGCTTTTTTATTGAAGACCGCCAAGGATGTGCTGAACGATGACGTGCTCGCGGTTACGGCCGCCTCCGAGATTCAGCTCTCCCACGAGCTGGAGGAAGCCAGGGCATTGGCAGTCGACATCGGTGCGGAACACATCGTCGTTCAAACCCGGGAAATGGAAGATGAGACCTTCGTGTCCAACCCCTGCGACCGGTGCTACCATTGCAAGAAGATGATCTTTGATGAGTTGAGACGGATCGCAGCCAATAGAGAAATCCCGGTCATCCTGGACGGTTCCAATGCCGACGATACCGGCGACTACCGCCCCGGGATGAAGGCCCTGGAAGAGCTGGAAATCCGCAGTCCGTTGAAGGAATCGGGATTGACCAAGGCCGAAATACGGACGCTTTCCAAGGCCATGGGCCTGCCCACCTGGAACAAGCCGGCATTGGCCTGTCTGGCTTCACGGATTCCGTACGGCGACCGGATCACGCACAAGAAGTTGCGCCGCATCGACAAAGCGGAAACGTTCTTGAGAGAACGGGGCATCCGTCAGGTGAGAGTGCGGGACCATGGAAGCGTGGCGCGCATCGAGGTCTCGCCAGAGGATAAATCCAAATTTTCAGACGATCGCTTCGCTCAACAGGTGAACACAAAATTAAAAAAACTTGGATTTACCTACGTGGCCCTGGATTTGGAAGGATATCGAACAGGCAGTTTAAACAGTAACGTGACGTAACATGGACAAGGAAAAAATTAAAAAAATACTGGAGGCCGTGCAGTCGGGAGGCCTTCCCGTGGACAAGGCCTTCGAACAATTCAAATCCTTGCCCTACGACGACTTGGGTTTCGCCAAGATCGATACCCACCGTTCCCTGCGTCGGGGATTCCCAGAGGTCATCTTCTGTCAGGGCAAGACCGTGGATCAAGTGTGCCAAATCGTGCGGAAAATGATGGATCACAATCGTGTGATCCTGGGCATGCGGGCCGGCCCGGAAATCCATGACGCCCTGATGAAATTCACCGATACGGTGGAATACAACGAACATGCCCGGGCTTTTGTCGTGGGGACAAAACCCGGCGTAACGGCTAAAGGAACCATCCTCATCGTCTCTGCAGGAACGGCCGATATGCCAGTGGCCGAAGAGGCCGCGCTGACGGCTGAGGTCATGGGAAACCGTATCGAACGGCTGTACGATGCCGGTGTGGCGGGTGTGCACCGACTGCTGGGTAATAAAGACATCCTCGACGCGGCCAACGTACTCATCGTCGTGGCGGGCATGGAGGGTGCCCTGCCCGGTGTGGTCGGCGGCCTGGTGGATAAGCCTGTCATCGCCGTGCCCACCAGCGTGGGATACGGCGCTAACTTCCAGGGGCTGTCCGCCTTGCTCACGATGCTCAACTCCTGCGTGCCCGGCATAGCCGTGGTGAATATCGACAACGGCTTTGGCGCGGGATACCTGGCGAGCCTCATCAACCGGCTGGGGCAGACGTGATCGATCTCGATTAGGCGTCCCGTTTGAAGAGGATCGATTCGACGCTGTGCTTGTCTGCCGAGGGGATTGACGGATATTCTCACGGGCGTATACTCGCAAAGGAGCAACAGTCATTATCTCACGTGACAGATCGTAAACGATGAACGTATCGCACAAATCATCCGCGTATGGACAGATGACAATCAGGATATTTTTCGATATGATAAAACGGCTCTTTAGATTTTACCTCAGGAATGAGACGGATGTATAAATTCCAGAACGGATGCATGTGACATGAAAACGGCCTATTTCGACTGCTTCGCCGGCGCCAGCGGCGACATGATACTCGGATCGCTGCTCGATGCCGGCCTCGAGTTGAACGCATTAAAGAAAGAATTAATAAAAATTAGCCTCCAGGGTTATGAAATACACGCCGAGAAATCGACCAAGAAGAGTATTTCAGGCACCCGGTTCCACGTCGACGTCACGCACGACCATCACCATCGGACACTCAAGGATATTCGAAAAATCATCGAAGAAAGCGCTCTTCAAGACACCGTCAAGCAGCGCTGTCTGAACATTTTCACACGTCTTGCCGAAGCCGAAGGCAAGGTTCACAACAAGTCAAAAGACGACATACACTTCCATGAAGTCGGCGCCGTCGACTCCATCATCGACATCGTCGGGACCGCCATCGGACTGGAATTGCTCGGAATTCAGAAGGTTCTAAGCTCACGTGTCCACGTAGGCACGGGAACCCTGGAATGCGCCCACGGCACATTGCCCGTACCGCCGCCTGCGACCACGGAGCTATTGAAAAACGTACCCATCCATTCCACGGGTATCGAGAATGAGCTGGTCACGCCCACGGGCGCGGCCATCCTGACGACACTGTCGGAACGCTTCGGCCCCCTCCCCTCCATGACCATCGAAACAACCGGATACGGACTCGGCGGAAGGGATCTGGAAATCCCCAACCTCCTGAGAGTCATCATCGGGCAAGAGAGTGGCGACGCCAGTCAGGACATCGTCCAGCTTATCGAGACCAACATCGACGATATGAACCCTCAGTTCTACGAGCACATCATGGAATCCCTGTTTGCTCAGGGCGCCAAGGACGTCTTCCTCACGCCCATCATCATGAAAAAGAACCGGCCTGGAGTCGTCCTCAGCGTACTGGCTTCGCCGGAAAAGATAGTCGAGCTGACGGGCGTGATTTTCCAGGAGACAACAACTCTGGGCGTGCGTATCTCCGAAATTAAAAAACGCACGGTTCTGGACAGGGAAATCCGTAAAATCGACACGCCCTGGGGAGAAGCGCGGGTAAAAATACGCACCGTGAATGGAGGACAAAAAACGGCAGCTCCCGAGTACGACGACTGCAAAAGACTGGCCCAGAAGCATCATATACCCATACGAGAGGTTTATGATTTTATCAAAAAGGAGGCAGAGAAAAAATTCGTAACGGGTTAATACGGTCATACCCGCTGTCACCTTCCTCCTTGACCCGTGCGTGTCATCGCAACGTTGTACCGATTTATAATACGGATCAAACCTGACATCATCATGCCTGGAAAGAAACAACTACCTCAGCAATTCGCTTCCAACACTGCAAAGCACTACCCTATCTATCAAACGATTCTTCCCGAAGGACCGGAAGCTGAGACCCGGCATCTGGAAAATCGGATGCGGGCATCATCAGGAGTAAACGTGTGCTATTCCGTGAGATGCCGATCACATGGAAAAAATGAAAACAGGTGAAATATCATGAAAGACGGAACCATGAATTCCAATACATTAAATCAGCCACCATACGACATCGATGCCTGGCGGAAAAAATTCCCGCTTCTCCAAAAGGTCATTCACGTGGCCAACTGCTCCCAATCGCCCCAGTCGGAGATGACACGCAAGGCGGCCGAGGATTACCTGGAAAGCTGGAATCGGGACGGCATGGACTGGGACCGATGGATGGAAGAGGTCGCACTGGCCAAAGCCGGGTTTGCCAGACTCATCGGTGCCGATCCGTCGGAGATTGCCGTGGGCACCTCGGTATCACAGATCACCAGCGCAGTGGCCAGTTCCCTCTCGTTCCGTGGAGACCGGAACAAGGTTGTTCTGACGGACGCCGAGTTTCCCACGGTGGGCCATGTCTGGCTGGCCCAGCAAAAATACGGAGCCGACATCGCGTTCATTCCCCTGAAGGAGGGGCGGATCGATCCGGACGATTACGACACATACGTCGACGAGAGGACGCTGATCACATCCATCTGCGACGTGTACTACTACAACGGATTCAAGCAGGACTTGAAGAAAATCATCCCAAAAATCCACACCCGGGGATCCCTGGTCTACGTGGATGCCTACCAGGGGCTGGGCACCCACCCCATCGACGTCAAGGCCCTGAATGTCGATTTTCTGGCCTCCGGGAATTTGAAGTACCTCCTGGGCATACCTGGCATCGCTTTCCTCTATGTCAAACAAGAACTCGTGGAATCGCTCCAACCCGCCTTCACCGGATGGTTCGGCCAGGAAAATCCCTTCGCCTTCGATGTCCATCGGCTGGATTTTGCCAGGGACGCTCGTCGATTCGACAACGGCACGCCCCCCGTGATGGCCGCCTACATCGCCCGGGCGGGCATGAAAACAATTAATGACGTGTGCGTGGAAAATATCCAGGCCTGGACGGATCGGCTGTCCCGACACTGCATCGATGGGGCGCTGAATAGGGGATTGGATGTCGCCAGCCCTCGCGATATCGGCATGAAAGGGCCCAACACGGCCATCCGGGTGCCTGGTGATTCCCATGATGTGGAAATTATGTTGAGAAAAAAGCACGTGATTGCATCGGCCAGGGCCGACGCAATCCGTATCGCCCCCCATTTTTTTACCAGGCTGGAGGACATCGATCATACATTGGACTGTCTTTCCGGTATACTGACCGAAAAACGGAATGCTAAGCATAAATGAGCATTCATAACCATTCAGGATTTGGCCCGAGATTCATACCCCAGATCATACGATAAAAAACGTAAATTCCCCGCTTTTGATTGAGCGACCCGTCTCATACTTTCCTGCAGAATCTGTACGATGGATTCGAATATGTTCATTAAAAAAGCCGGAAGCACATGTCTTCCGGCTTGGGATGGAACGAGGAAATACAAAAACTACTTCCGCCAGAAAAAAGTGGCCTTGACCATGAATGTCCGGTTCGAAAGCTCGGTACGATCGGGCCCGATAAGCCGTCCGTCGTTGTAGACAAGGTATAGGTTACTGGCCGGTGAATAAATCCATCGCAGCAGTATATTGCTGATAACCCGCTCCTTACCATCAAAATACAGTTTGTCGTCATTCCACTGCACATAGGCTTTTAAGTAAAGCTCTGTAGAGAAAAAGTAAAACATACGAATTCCCAGCGTATTCGTGTGAAAATGTCCCTGGGGAAGATCGACATAGTTATGTGTGTAATCGATCTCCATACGAATCGGATGAATACGGGTTATCGTCCCGTCGACACCCAGGCTGGCGTTGTGCCCCGTGTAGTAATCTCCATAATTGAGACTGATCTCACCGGCAATGGATCGACTCTTATCGCTTTCCAACCCTACAGAATAATCGTAACCGGTGTAGGTACCTGTCGGAATGAGGAAGCCTTCACGCACTTCCCAATCATAATCGATGTACTCCTTGTTCCGCTCTACACCAATATCGAAACGCGAGCTGTTCTGGAATTCAATCTGAAACGACGCCCCGGCTTTGGTATCTAACAATCGATTCTCATGATCAGACCGGTAATCACCTTCGATCTGATATTCGAACTGACGAATCACCCTCGAATTTTTAGGCCTTGGAGAATAGGTGACCGACACTGTGCTGAGACGATAGTCGGTTCGGCGATTGAACCCCATCTCCGGGTTGAACCGCACACCGATATCCCAGTAAGACCCGGAGAACTGCCATAGATCGCTGTTGTAGTCCAGGCTGAGTTTAGCGGCGAGGTTCTGTTTGTTCATGTCCAGCTGTTCTCCGTCCTCCACCAGATCGGGCCCAAACGTCCCGGCCAGATAGCCGGACACCGTGAAATAGGCGCTCAACGGTAAATTTCCATCGATGCCCACGGAACGGTTATAGTGTTCGGAGCGGATTTCCTCTTTGTTCAGCAGCATCAATCCAAGGCTGCCCCGCCTGAGAACGTCGCGACTGATCCGGAACACAGAAAAATTGGTCGCGTTTACCTTGACCGTCTCACCCTCATCATCGACATACGTCACATCGTCCGTGAATATATTCAACACACCAAGGCGGTACTGGCCCACCTTTCCCACCATCTTGGCCCCACCGATGATCCGTGCTTCATGCCCATCCACCAGTCCAAGCCGGCGGCTGTAAAACAGACTCATATCCGGTGTTCGATGGTGCCAGCGTTGTATCCCTGCGCTGCCGAACGAGAAGGTCTCGGCGCCTTCCAGAAAAAACTCCCGCTTCTCAGGATAGTAGAGAGAAAAACGGGTCAGGTTGACCTGTTCCTGGTCGGCCTCCACCTGAGCGAAGTCGGTGTTCACCGTCAGATCTAATGCCAAGTTGGCAGTTATGGCGATCTTGGTGTCCAGCCCGATATCGCTCAGAGCATCCGTATCAAAGCTCGTGTTAACATCGTCTTCCAACCCGCCTAAAAAATAAGGCAATAATTCCAAATTTCCACCCATTTTCAGACCGCTTAGGCCCTGAAGGGTGCCCGCTTCCGAGAGCCGAAAAACACCGCCGCGCCCCAGATCCCGCGGGATGAGCTGCCAGAACACGTGTTCGTTCTTACGGCGAATCATACGGGCGAAATTGACGCCCCAAACAGAGGCGTCTTTCTCCATGAATCGCAGCGTCTTCCAGGGGATGGCAATCTCGAGAAACCATCCCTCCGCGTTCACTTCGGCCTTGCACCACCAGACACCGTCCCAGTTGGGATTGTAATCGCGTCCCTCGTTGGCCAGCACAGACTCCCGTTTGGAACCGTGGGGATTGGTGATAAAGTAATATCCGCTGCGCCTATCGTGATACGTATCGAGAGTCATTTCAAAGTAGTCATCATCATCTACGATAGCATCACGCCGCATTTCTCTTGCGATAATTTTCTCCGGCTCGGAATCGAAACATTTAATACCAAAATAGAGGTTTCGCTTATCGTAAAGGATGCCGATTTCCGTTCTCTCGGTTGCCGGTTCTCCTTCCTCGGGTTCACGTTGGAGAAAACCGCCCTGAAACGTCACGGCTTTCCAGGCGGGATCATCCAGCCGGCCGTCGATTTTTACCTCTCCCTCCACACGGACAGCATGGATTGTCCGTTTGCCATCCTGCCCGAATACGAGACCCTTCTTTCCATCCGATCCGCTTTCAGGACTAGAGCCATTCGCCTTGGAGATAAACAGAAAAAATGCTGCTACTAAACAAATATGGTGTCCGATTCTTTTCATTAGCCTCATCCGTTTTATGAGTTCCCCTGTTAGAGATAATATACACTTAGTTAAACACATCATGAGTCAAAAACTGACGGTCACAACATAAATTTAATGACACGCGCTAAATAAATCCACTAGTAATTTACTTTGTAAAAAAACGATGCTCTCATCATAACAAATCATCCATGGGCGATGCATTCCTGTTTCTATCTTCCCGCTTGTATCTCTATCGAAAAGAGATTATATTGATGATTGTAACACCATCACACGGATTTTCCTCGCAGAAGATCGGAGAGGACTCCTCCATACATGAAATGAGAAACATTTTTCCCCAAACCCGATCATCGGCATGGGACATACGAAGGCACAAACATGAGAATGCGTTCCACATCGCCGATGAGCCCAGTTCCATTCATTGTCACGCATCCGAGAATAGATGGCATCAAGCATGAGGAATCATGATGAAACAGACGATCACTTCCCTGTCTGACACGTTGAAAGAAAGCCTGGTCGCGTTCCTCCGCGACATCATAGCCATTCCCTCCACGGGCGGAAAGGAACAGGCGGTCGTCCAAAGGATACATGAGGAGATGACGTCGCTGGGTTACGACAAGGTCTGGGTGGACCCTCTGGGCAACCTGTTCGGTCAGATGGGCTCCGGGAAACGGCTCCTGGCCATTGACGGCCACTGCGACACAGTGGATGTAGGCAACCCGGACAACTGGGAAGTCGATCCCTTTCAAGGCCTGCTGAAGGACGGCATCGTTTACGGCCGGGGCGCAGCCGATCAGAAGGGCGGGCTGGCATCGGCCATCTATGCCGGCCATTTGATGAAAGACATCGGCATGCCCGACGATGTCTCCCTCCTGGTCGTCGCATCGGTCCTGGAGGAAGACTTCGAAGGCCTCTGCTGGCAGGTCATTGTGGAACAGGACAACATCCGACCGGACGCTGTGCTCCTCACAGAGCCGACGAACCTGGGCATCCGCATCGGCCAGCGGGGACGGTTGGAGATGAAAATCAAGGTTCCCGGAATCTCGTGCCACGGATCGGCTCCAGAGCGGGGGGAAAACGCCATCTACAAAGCCGGGCCCATCATCATGGATATCGAAAAACTGAATCATCGTTTGTCCAGCGGTTCGGTTCTGGGTAAGGGCAGCGTGACCATCACCGACATTCGATCCTCGGCTCCATCGTTGTGTGCCGTGGCTGACAGCACCATCCTGCACCTGGACCGACGGCTCACCCAGGGCGAGACGCCGGAAAGTGCCGTCGACGAAATCCGGAATCTGGCTTCCGTAAGAGCGGCCCGAGCCGAGGTTTCCGTACCCGAATACGAAGTCACCAGTCATACGGGCAGGAAGGTGTCCGTCAAGGCGAGCTATCCCATGTGGCTTATGCCGGCCGACCACCCCCTGGTGGAGACGGCCTTATCTGCTCACCAATCCCAGTTCGGCAATAAAGCCGACATCGGTGTTTGGACGTTCTCGACCAACGGTGTGGCAACCAAGGGCCTGTACGATATCCCCACCATCGGCTTCGGCCCTGGAGAAGAACCGTTCGCCCACACGCCCAGAGACCAGGTCCGCGTGGACGACCTGGTTCAAGCATTGGCATTTTATACCACGTTCATCCTGGAATGGGGCCAACGGCCAAACCTTTCAGAATGAGCCCGTTCAAATCGTCATTCCTGGTTGTCGCTGGCACTCAACACCCGCGTAAAAAACAATCCGTCCAATACACACGTCCAATCGGCTCTCATTCGTTTCGTTCTGCACATCCTGAATGCTTCGGGGATGTGCCAGAATAATGGAACAGGAGTGCTTGTTCTTTCTGTAATACGCATAAAACACATTTTTACCTATTTGTCTCGATTCATACGCGGATTATTCTTGAAATGTGTTGGAATAATTTGTTTTTCAGTTTATATTGAGTGTGTTCATTCGATACGAATCGAGGAGAATGATGAGAACGATCCGCCGTTCTTTCCTGTTGTTTGGGCTAGCCACTGTTTTTATCCTCGGAGTGCACCCCTCAAGCGCCGTTAAAAAAAACCGTCCATCCGATGAAGCCGCCGAACCGGGCAGCTGTAGCACAGAAGATCATCGAGGAAGATGCTAACAAACCGAAATACAATCGTCCGTTGGATTCTGATCAAAATCAAGGAGGAATGCCGTGAAACGAATCGGTTTTATTCTGATCTGTCTTGCCGTGATCCATGGATATACGGCGGGACGAGCAGAGACCATCGGTCATAAAACCACGGGCATGACAAAATATCCAGGGTATTTCAATTTTTACTGGGACGAGAACGAGGGAAAAATCTGGCTGGAAATCGATAATACCGACACCGAATTCCTTTATGTCCACTCTCTGACCTCGGGCCTGGGTTCCAACGACATCGGCCTGGACCGGAACCAGTTGGGAGGAACCCGTATCGTGACATTCTACCGGGTCGGACCGAAAATCCTGATGATACAGCCCAATTACGCGTTCCGGGCCATCAGCGACAATCCCGCTGAGCGGAAGGCTGCTGAAGACGCCTTCGCCAAATCTGTGATCTGGGGATTTCAGGTTGAAGCCGAAGAAGGGGGAAGCGTGCTTCTCGACCTGACGCCGTTCCTCCTGCGGGACGCCCATCACGCCATCGGCCGAATCAAACGATCCGGCCAGGGGGATTATCAACTCGACCCGTCACGGTCGGCCATCTACCGTCCCAACACCAAAAATTTCCCCGAGAACACGGAGTTTGAAGCCCTCCTGACCTTCTTCAGCGATAATCCCGGTCATTACGTGCAAGACGTGGCCCCGGACCCTGAATCCATCACCCTGCGGCAGCACCATTCGTTCATCAAACTTCCTGACGAGGGTTACAAGCCGCGCGTGTTTGATACGCGCTCCATGTTCAGCGGTCGCAGCGGCTACATGGACTTTTCCCAGCCCATCGACCAACCACTCCGAAAACGGTTCATCAACCGGCATCGCCTGCAGAAGAAAGACCCCAACGCCCGGATCAGCGAACCGGTCGAGCCCATCGTCTATTACGTCGATGGCGGTGTTCCGGAGCCCGTGCGTTCCGCCCTCGTCGAAGGAGCCAGCTGGTGGGCCGAAGCCTTCGAGGCCATCGGGTACAAGGATGCCTTCCAGTTGCGGGTGCTTCCCCAAGGTGCGGATCCCATGGACATCCGTTATAACATGATCAACTGGATTCACCGTTCGACCCGGGGATGGTCGTACGGCAGTTCGGTCACCGATCCCAGGACGGGTGAGATCATCAAGGGTCATGTGGCCCTGGGCTCACAGCGCCTGCGCCAGGATTACCTCATCGCCACTGGCCTGGTCGGCGATTACCAGGGCAACCAGGAGGATTCCCGGATCATGAAGGAGATGGCCCTGGCACGCATCCGTCAGCTTTCCTGCCACGAGGTGGGTCATACCCTGGGTGTGGGCCATAATTATGCCTCCTCGGTAAACGACAGAGCGTCCGTCATGGACTATCCTCACCCCCGGGTGAAGATCAACGACGACGGGACGCTGGACCTATCCGACGCCTACGACACGGGCATCGGTGAATGGGACAAGGTCTGTGTGGAATACGGCTACCAGGATTTCCCCCAGGGCGTTGACGAAGAAAAAGAGCTCCGGGCTATTTTAGATAGGGCCTTTGATAGTGGGTTGTTCTACCTGACCAATCAGGATGCGGCTCCGGCCGGCGGTGTTCATCCTCTCTCCAACGACTGGGACAACGGCACCGATCCTGTCTCCGAGCTCGAGCATAAGATGAAAGTCCGACAGATCGCCCTGAACAACTTTTCCGAAAGCAAGGTTCGCACCGGCGATCCTCTCTGTTTGCTGGAAGAGGTTCTCGTCCCCGTTTATCTTTTCCACAGGTATCAAATCGATGCGGCAGCCAGTGTCCTGGGTGGTCTGTACTACAACCACACCGTACGCGGCGGCTCCCAAAAGCCCCCGGAATTCGTCCCGGCAGACCGGCAGCGCCGGGCCTTGAAGGTTTTATTACAGACCATCGCACCGGAGAACCTGGCGATTCCAGACAAACTGCTGGCTTTCATGCCCCCCAGAGCGCCTGGATACGGTGATCACCGGGAGTGTTTTCCGGGTAATACAGGGATACCCTTCGATCCCCTGGGTGCGGCCGAGACCGTGGCCGGCCTGACCGTCGAGTGCCTCCTGTATCCGGAACGGGCCGCACGACTCATCGAGTACCACGCCCGTGACAACACCCTGCCCGGGTTTGCAGAGGTCATCGACGCACTCATCACCGCCACGTGGAAGTCGGGGTACAAGACCGGCCTGAACGGTGAAATCCAGCGCACCGTGAATCATGTTGTCCTGGCCGAGCTGATGGAAGTGGCCGTGTATGAGCACACATCCCCGCAGGTGCGGGCCATTGCCTGGCTCAAACTGGATAAACTCAAGAACTGGCTGGAAAAACAGCATCCAAAAACAAAGGATGAGAGTCAAAAAGCCCATTTCTTCCACGCCGCCGGACAGATCGCACGGTTCCAGGAAGACCCGGAACCGGAAAGAATCATCGATCCACTCCAGCCGCCTCCCGGAGCGCCCATCGGGATGCCAAACTAGAAAAACAGGGGAAGGACGGTGTCCGACCACATTATACACGATCGTAGGGATAGCGACAGGGATCGCATGGATTATATGTAATACAAGAAATCTCGCCGGAACCATCGTATCTACGTATCTTGGATAAAGCAGGAATCTTCATCATGAAAGCTTGGAAGTCAATCACAGTATTTTTTATCTCGATCATACTTCTGAGTGCTTCTGTCTACGGCCAGAATGCCCCGGTAAATACCAGAATCCAGGAATTGCTCTCTCGAATGACGTTGGAAGAGAAAATCGGACAGATGAACCAACGCAGCGGTTTCTCTGAGGATGACACAGAGGCCGTTAAACAGGGACGGATCGGATCACTACTAAATGTGGCCGGGGCCGAGCAAACGAACCGGATTCAACGTATGGCCGTGGAAGAATCACGACTGGGCATTCCCATCCTCTTAGGCATCGATGTCATTCATGGGTTCAGGACCATCTTTCCCATACCCCTGGCACAAGCCTGCGCCTGGGAACCCGATCTGGTAAGGCAGATCGAGGCCATCGCCGCCAAAGAAGCCCGTGCTGCGGGCATACACTGGACGTTCGCTCCCATGGTCGACATCGCCCGCGACGCCCGATGGGGACGCATCGCTGAGGGAGCCGGGGAAGACCCCTACCTGGGCTCCGTCCTGGCGGCTGCCCGCGTTCAGGGATTCCAGGGAGCGGATGTGTCTTCTCCCCAATCCATCATGGCCTGTGTGAAGCATTATGTGGCTTACGGCCAAGCCGATGCCGGCCGCGATTACAACCGTGTGGATGTGTCGAAAAAGACCCTGTACGAAATCTACTTTCCTCCGTTCAAGGCGGGCGTGGAGGCCGGTGTGATGAGTGTGATGAGCGCCTTCAACACCATCAACGGCATTCCTGCCACAGCCAATCTCTTCACGCTGAGGGAGCTCCTGCGAGGCCAGTGGGGATTCGACGGCTTCGTGGTGAGCGATTGGGGCTCCATACAGGAACTCGTCGTACACGGTTTTGCTGCCAACAGTGCTGATGCTGCTAAGAAATCTTTGCAGGCCGGCGTGGACATGGATATGATGGGCCACATATACGGGTCGTATCTGTTGGAGCTTGTCCGTACCGGCGATGTTCCTTCGTCCTTGGTCGACGATGCTGTCCGCCGGATATTGATGGCCAAGGCTACCCTCGGCCTCTTCGATCAGCCCTATACCGATCCTGCGAAGGAAAGCGACATCCTGCTCCATAAGGATCATCTCGCGTATGCACGATACGCAGCCGGCCGTTCGATGGTTCTCCTGAAGAATGAGAATCATCTGCTGCCGTTAAACAAAAACATAAAATCCATCGCTGTTATCGGCCCGCTGGCCGACAGTCGAGACGATTATCTGGGGACATGGGCCTGTATGGGCCGTTCCGAAGAGGTCGTCACCATACTGGAAGGGTTGAGAAAAAACGTGGCGTCCGGAACGATGATTCAGTACGCCAAAGGATGCGACGTACTGGATGAAGACAACACCGACTTTGCCGAAGCCGTGGCCATCGCGGAACAATCCGATGTCGTCATTGCCGTGGTCGGCGAGAGCCGAGACATGAGCGGCGAAGCCGCCTCCAGAACCAGCCTCGACCTTCCGGGGAAACAAAAGGAACTGCTGGAAGTACTTTACGAAACGGGCGTACCCATCGTGGTCGTCCTGATGAACGGAAGGCCCCTGTCCATACCCTGGGTGGCAGAGCATATTCCGGCCATTCTGGAGGCGTGGCACCCGGGCGTGCAAGGCGGTAACGCTGTGGCCGACGTCCTGCTGGGCGATACGAATCCTTCGGGAAAGTTAACGGTCTCTTTTCCCTGGACAGTGGGCCAGTGTCCCATTCATTACAATCACGAAAATACGGGCCGCCCTGCGGGCGAGGACAAATACACATCCAAGTACCTGGACTGTCCCGAGACGCCCCTGTTTCCCTTCGGTTATGGATTGAGTTATACGACGTTCGAATATCGTAACTTACGGTTGAGCCAGGATGCCATCGCACCCGACGGAACTCTCACCGTACGCGCGGATATTACGAATACGGGTGCCGTGGAAGGGGAAGAAATCGTTCAACTCTACATCCGCGACATCGTGGCCAGTCGGGTCCGACCCGTCAAAGAGCTTAAAGGATTTCAAAAAATACACCTCCGTCCAGGGGAGAAAAAAACCGTTGAATTCAGCATTGGACCCAAAGAGCTTGGTTTTCACGACTCGGAAGGCCGGTTCGTCGTCGAGCCCGGCAATTTCAAGTTATGGATTACTTGGAATTCAGCGGAGGGACTGGAAGGACAATTCATTGTACAATAAATCAACTCGAAACCCAAGGAGGAACCGAACCATGTTGAAGCACCGATTTTTTCTTATCATCCCAATGCTCATCATACTGTGTGTGGCCTGCTCAAAGAAGCCCATGACCGAGGATCAGATCGTACAGATGGCCCAGGAAATTCACCAGAGGGCCATGACTCTGGATACCCACGTCGACATCGCGGGCGAAAGGTACGCCACGGAGGCGTTGGACCCAGGTATCGACAATCCCTTACTCCGATGCGACCTGGTTAAGATGGTAAAAGGCGGTATGGATGGTGTATTCCTGGTCGTCTATGTCGGCCAGCGCGGTGGCGGCCTGGACGCCGAAGGTTACCAACATGCGTACGAGACAGCCAAAGCCCGGTTCGAGGCGATTCACCGCTTGACGAAAATGTATCCGGATCGCTGCGAACTGATCACGAGCCCGGACGATTTTCAGCGCGTTATCCAGACGGAGAAGCGTGCCATCATGATCGGCATCGAGAACGGCTATCCCATCGGCGAAGACCTGTCTCACTTGAAGGAATTCTACGACCTGGGAGGCCGGTATATCACCCTGAGTCACGGCGACAATAATCAGATTTGCGACTCATCCAGCCCCGACGAGCCCCTCCACAACGGGCTTTCTGACTTCGGGAGAAAAGTTGTCGCCGAGATGAACAGACTGGGAATGATGGTCGATGTGTCCCATATCTCTGAAAAATCTTTCTGGGATGTGATTGACATATCCAAAGCACCCATCATCGCCTCCCATTCCGGTGTTTCGGCCATCAACGAGCACAATCGCAACCTGACGGATGAACAGCTCCGGGTTCTTAAACAAAAAAACGGTGTCCTCCAGATCATCGCCCTGGGAAGTTTTCTTAAAGAAGAGACACCCGAACACCGCGAGGCCATTGAAAAACTGCGTATTGAGCTGGAACTCCCGACATGGCGGGAAGTGCGGCGAATGTCACGGGAAGAACGAGAAGCCTTAATGCCGAAGTATGTGGAATTCGAGAAACGTCGGGCAGAAATCGAAAAAACCATCCCGGGCACAACGCTATCGGATATGGTTAATCATATAGACCACGCCGTGAAAATTGCCGGCATCGATCATGTGGGTATAGGTACCGATTTCGACGGCGGTGGTGGAATTTCCGGTTTTCAAAATCATAGCGAGGCCATGAACGTCACCGTCGAGCTGGTCCGTCGTGGCTACTCAGAAAAGGACATCCAAAAAATTTGGGGCGGTAACTTGTTGCGCGTCTGGGGGGAAGTGGAGAGAGTGGCTGCTGACCTGCAGAAAACGGATTAAGAAAGTGAACAGTGCCATCCCGACCGTTCGGGATGGCACTGTTCATTAAATAGCAACGAGACTGTTGGATGGCGATGTCCATCGATCACGACAGAAGGTTAAACAATATTATAATTATTTCTGCCTACCATGGTATTGAATATAACTAACTTTGAGAAACAGATCGATTCTGTTATCGTTGGGAGAGGTAAAACCTACTTCATCAATGGCGCAGTGCATGATCTTGAGAAAATCACGGCGATTCAATGGATTGCCCGCGTTGAGGGAACAGACACCTACGAAGTAGCGATCACATTGAAAAGGGATACCATTAAAGATTGGGAATGTGACTGTCCGTACGACTGGGGTCCTATTTGCAAGCATGTTGTCGCCGTACTGTACGCCATTAAAAGATCTCGAACAGAAGGCCTCTCTCCTCCAGTGAATGCTGGAAAAAAGAAATCGAAGGACAAACAATTACATGAAATTTTACAAAAAGTGTCTAAAAAGGAGCTTCTATCTTTTATCGAAGATTATGCGCTGCACCATGATCGATTTTTAAATGAAGTTTTTATCCATTTTATTGATCTGTTCGAAATAGAGACGGAATCGAAATATCCAATGATGATAAAAAGCATCGTTCGATCAAGCAAAAGACGCAACGGCTTTATCGATTATGAAACCAGTTTCACAGTCACGGAACAGATTGAAGAAATGTTATATAAAGCTGAATCCTATTTAGAGCAGAGAAATCATCGGGAGAGTATCGCCATCTGCAAAGCCGTTATCGAAGAGATACCAAAGATAATCCAAATCATGGACGATTCGTCGGGTGAAGCCGGCCGTTGTTTTCAAAAAGCATGCGACATAATGGAGAAAAACATCACTGACATGGGCCGTTCATCTCTTAAGAATGAATTGTTCGATTATTGCATTACAGAATACCCCAAGAGCAAATATCACGATTTTGGTTTTGAATCTTGTTTTTTACATTTTTTAACTCATCTGGCAGAGGATGATTTTAAAGAGAAAAAATATCTTGATCTGCTTGACACTCTCCTGCACCAGTACCATCAGGAGGCAAATGAATGGAAAATTGTGGAAGTTTTAAAAGATAAAATCCATTTGTTCCATATGGTCGGCAAGCATAAAGAAGCCAGGAATATCATAGAAGAAAATCTTCAATATTCCGATTTTCGAACGATACTCGTGGATGAATACATACAAAAAGAAAATTTTCAAGAAGCTGAGGAACTCAGTGAAGATGGATTACACATTGCTAAAAAGAAAAACCATTGGGGAGATGTTCGTTTATGGAAGGAAAAACTTCTCGATATCGCCGAAAAAACACAAGATATTGGAAAAATTAGAATATGGGCCGAAGAGCTTTTTTTCTCACCAAACTATGAAATGAAGTACTATAAACGCCTCAAAAAAACCTACACAAAAAAAGATT
>CAZTKR010000021.1:0-26186 GCA_964614115.1 uncultured bacterium
AAACCTGCCAAACGTTTGACATCTTTTTTATCGGGCTATTCATCACCCGGTACCGACTATTCTCTTCTCAACGATGAAGCCCAAACATTCATCGCATTTTCCATCATGATAAAACAAAAAACGACTCCCACGATCCGCTCGACTCCCACCAAGCTACTCTGTGTGGGTCTGCTATTAACGATGATTCTTCTGATTTCGTGTGCCAGTCGAAGATTCACCGGTACCGGTCGCCATTATCCGTGGGGTGTGGATAGCACAGTGGTGAACATCGCCCTGGAAGAGGCCAGTACTCTTTTTGTGCCGGTCGAACAAGAAGAGAAAGCCTTGGAAGCAAAGGAGAAGGGCGTACGACAATTTCATGCATTCCGGAAATTGGACAGCCTGACGATGCAACAGGACACTGCCCAGGATGTATCTCAACTTACAAACAGAATCCGAAATTTAGGAATAGATGGAAAATTGCGAGATGAACTGCTCATAACTATGGAATCTTCAGGAATAGAGCGACTGTTCAAGATCGCATCCGAGGAAAAATGGAAATTGCTCATACAGGCATACGGCCATTTCCAGGATGCGTATGAACAGAATCCCTTTGACATCGATCTCCTCATCTATTTAGGCAGGACATACACCCAGATAGGACAACGAAAGGAGCTGATCGACGAGGATGATGATGCCTATTTCGTAAAGGCTTCGGATATATTCAACCGGGCACTGGACATGGACAGGGGGGGACACGATATTTATTATAACCTGGCACTAAACTATCGGGCCGCAGGAGACCTGGAAAAATCGATCGACTATTTTGAGCGGGCGTTCAGGACATTGAACGATTTTGCCTTCTTGCCCCGGGATCCTTTTTCTGAGTCGTTCGATGCCCATGCCGACAGTGCCATCTTCTATAAATACATGTATCTGATAGGCGACACGTATGCAAAGCTGTACGATGCGCAGCAAGCCCTTCGGGTGTTGGAGGATGCCAAGGCTTTTGCCGTTTCCGATGAGAACACCCGACGGTTGGAAGAATACATCCGATGGATCCAATGGGCATCGGGTCACATCGCAGCCAGGGAAACGTTTGAACAAGGGATGCGGTTTGAAGAACAAGGCGCCTATACCCAAGCAGCGGAAAAATACCATGAAGTCATGGCCGAAACACGGCATACTGCCAGGCAGGCCTACTGGGAAACAGCGTGGCGGCTTTCCAAGGTCGAGATGGCCGTTCTGATGGCGGACAGCGCCTATGCCGAGTCGTCTAAGATGGAACGCATCGGCATCGACCGATTAAGAGACATCGTTCGTGAAATACCCAAGGATTCGCTGGGCATCCCTCTGGATACGGCCTTCACCGTCTATTTTGACGATCTTGCCACGATGCTCTATAACGAGGCCGAGAAAGCATTGACGGAACAGGGGGACAGACGTCAAGCCGAAGATCTGTTCGCCGAATGCGCCAACCTGCACTCCGACATACAGGCCAAGGGATGCCTGCGGATGACGACGATTTACCAGAACGCCCGATTCATCGGATTGTACTGGGCTCTGAGGACATACTACTTGAAAGAACAACTCGATAGAGAGGATGTCTCTACACTGCATGTACTTTTCCGTCGCGTGACGAGACGATCCCACCATCATGTGTTGATGCAGTATTTCAACGAGCAGTTTCGTTATATACTGGATGGGGTTACTCCCTCCCTGGATACACATACGGAACTCATGGCGTATGAATTTCTCCGGTCGGGCTACCATCATTTAAACGATTATTTGTGGGAGAACTATCGGACCAGGGGGAATCCTGAACCAGAAAAACGTTATGAAAACATGTATCGTGTCCTGGAAAAACGACTGCCGCCGGAGCAGCGAAAGGCAGTTCGTGATGATATCACAAAGTTCTACTATCAGCAGTACAATAGACCGGAAGACAGGCATGTGTTCGAGGAGTGGCAGACGTATTCACAGACTCTGTAATCATTCAAACAAACTCGGCGCTCCAATTTGTTTCATGGTTGTGACGGAGACGGTTCATTGATGATGAATGAAAAAAAAACATATTGGCTTTCTCGGTTTATACGTCACCCGATAACGTTCTTGGTCGTCTTGCCCACGGGCTATGTATTCTTCCTGCATTGTGCTAGCAGTGGTCCGTCCCCTTCGCCCTCCTCGGAATGGGCGACTCCAGCCCAACGGGCTTTTCACTGCCCGTCGGGTGTTGACAGCACCCTCGCCGTTGAAGCCCAACTCAAGGCGGACAGCCTTTTCGTGCCCATCGAAGACGAAAAGATGGCGAACCAAATGGCCGAAGAAGGCCGGAGGATGTTTGAAATCTATCGAGACGTCCAAACACTCCTATCCTTGCAGGATTCCTCGAAAGACAATGATTATTTCTTAACTCGACTGCAAACGTCCGGCATACCGAGGGCAATCGGAGAGAGGTTCCGCCGCATGGTAGAGACAGAAGGCCTCTCTTACGCATTTCAGAAAATGACACAGGAGAACAGGGAACGATTGGACCGTATCCGAAATACGTACGAGAATGCACACGCTCTGAACCGATTCGATACCGGTTTGGCGGTGGACTTGGCTCTCATACATCGTCTCTCAGCTACCATATTCGCCAGAGACGCCGATGCGTCGAGCTACGATACACGGGCCAAAGCGATGCTGAAGCGTGCGCTGGGCATGGATCGAAGCGACCACCGAATCTACGGCCGTTTGGGTGAGTATTACATGGCCTCGCAGGATTGGCAGCAAGCCCGGGAATATACCATCAAAGCTCATGATGTATTGCGAGCGTTTGAATTCCTGCCTCCCGATTTCCATGAAGGAGTCCGTGAAGCGGCCGTGGATTCGTCTACCCAATTCCGGTATCTTTCGGGTGTCATCCTGTCCAGTGTTAAGCTCCACGATTCCCAGACGGCATTCCACTATATCCAAAAAGCGGATGAATTCGCTCGTTCAGAGAGCGATAAGCGAATCCTGTCCGAATACCGGGAGTCCATCGACTGGGCCAACGGCAATATTCTGGCCAGAGAGACGTTTGTCCAGGCCGAGAACTTGCGGAGTGAGGGTCATTTTCTCCAAGCCGCTTATAAATACAACGTCGTACTCGGGCTGACACGGGACAAGGCCCAGAAGGCTGCCTGGGAAACAGCTTACAAGCTGGCGTTGATGGAATATACGCATTTGCGGGAACATCCCGAGTATCTCAAGGTGTATCCCCCGGAGCATATCGGTATCGGCAGGCTTCGATCCGTCATACAGGCCATACCCAAGGATGCTTCTGGAATGCCTCGGGACGATACCTATCTGGACTATTTCGATAATTATGGGACCATGCTCTTCAATCAGGGGATCGAGGCCGTGAATCACAACCAACGACCCCTGGCTTTAGCTTATTTCATGCAGGGTGCTCTCCTGCGCTCCAACGTCCAAGCCCGCTGCTGTCTGGAGCTCGCAAAACTCACGATGCATCACGGTTCCGTAGGATCGAAATGGGCGCTCAAAGCATACAGCCTGAAAGATCAACTTGCATCC
Organism: uncultured bacterium; assembly: GCA_964614115.1. GTDB lineage: Bacteria > Zhuqueibacterota > QNDG01 > QNDG01 > DSAB01 > CAZTKR01. Next base: position 3,538 of record CAZTKR010000021.1, read on the forward strand.
GATGAGATGACCCAGATGTATCAGTTGCTCCGGTTCGTGATGAAAAGAGCGAACAACCCGGTACTCTGCAGTTATTTTAACGACGAGTATCGCTCATATACAGTCGGGGAGCCTTATCTCCGTGATCCTGAAAATCAGATCATGGTCTATGAATTTTTTCGTTCTGTTTTTAAACGTTTGGATATATATTTGCAGGATCATTTTGGTACGGGACAGGATTCGGTGTGGGCCCGATCGTACGGTCAGAAGTACCATGACGGGGAGAGTTGTCTGTCCGTGGAGAGACGCGAAGCACTGCGTCAAAGGATCGCAGAGACGTATGAACGAATGGGAGAGGGGACTTACCTGGATGACTGGCAGGCATTCATTCGACGGATTCGATGAGGCGATGGCATGATGAGATCAGGAATGTATCCTTGGATTAGCGCCATCGTTTATGCAAGCTTTTTCTTCGGCGTGTTTGAGGCGTATACGCAGGAACCGTCCGTCCAGACTGATCTGGAAGGGCTTGCTGATCCGCCTTGGGTGATGAGCGACAGTGTGTGTCAATGGCTGAGTCGTGCGCCGGATCATCGTATCGAGCCGTCAGAATCCCAAAAGGAACGCTCCCTGAAAGCCTTCGGAGAAGGCTGGAAACTGTGGAATCAATACAAGAGATCTCAAGATATCCAACACCTTCTTCAAGCGCAGCCGTATTTTGAGGAGGCGCTTAGATGGGATATCTCGAATGAAAATTACCGAACGGCACTCAACGCCGTGTATGGCCTGCTGGAGAACCACTATCGGAGGGAAGAAGATTATGAGCGTGCGATTCTTTTTGGAGAACGGCTGCGGAGATTGAGCCCTCAAAACGAAAAAGACTACGCCCTTTACCTGAAACTGGGCCAGAGTTATTTCCAATCAAACGAGTTAAACCATGCGCTTCTCAATTTTCGGAAGGCCGAAAAATACATGGCCAATCCCTTGCAGGATGCGGAAAGTTCAGCCGATACGACAGCCATGACCAGACTGAAGAATGTCATGTTTAACATACTGGTCTCTCAGATTCGTGTGTACGAGGCGATTGCACGTCCTGATGACGTGAAGCGAATCGTGGAGAAAGCCTTCGTGTATGCGGAGGACGAAACGAAGCGACGGAATCTGGACTATTTCAAATACCGCTCCAACGGATGGCTTTTTTGGGACGATAAAGAGGCCATGGAAATAGAGATCGAGATCGGAAGACGGATCAACGGCAAGAATTATGAAGAGGCCTGCGATCTCTACGAGAAGTTGTGTTCAAAATTTCCGTCAACGGAGGATAGACGTCGGGTCGAAGCCGAGCGCCGGTATGCTCTCTTCGAGTACCAATACCTGAATCTCAACGACCGGGCCATCCAACGGCTGCTTCCCTGGGCTTTGGGTAAGGATACCTTGAGTCATGTCGGCAATATCCGAGAGCTGTACAACACGTTCAGTTTTTTATGTTACAATCATGGAAGAGAGTTGACGGATAAAAATCGTTTTACCGCCTATTGTTATTTTCATCAGGGGCTCATCGTTCCTTCGGATTTCAGCAGCAAAATTAAGCTTGCACTTCTCGGGCTCAGCCAGAACGATCCCAGGGAGATGATTCGGCTCGGTGCAGACGTATGGGAAAAAAGAGCCGACCTGACTGAAACGGAGAGGCGATGGTTATGCGAGCAGTTGATTAGTGCCTTTAAAAGGAGTGGGAATCCAGAAGAAACTCGTCGTTATTTTGAAGAATATCAGCGATTGATTCAATGAGGCTGAAAGCCATGGACAGGAGTCATGCTATGAAATGGTTTTGTGCAGTCGTGTGTATGGTATGCACTCAACTCTGGGCTCAAACATCAGACTTGGGCTATGTCGTCGAACAGAGGACGCAGTGGGTGGCCGTATTAACCGATCCCGCGTTGATACACCTTTTTGTCGATGAATTTTACATCACCGAGGATACGATCACCGAGATAGAAATCATCGATGCGAATAACAACGGATTCACACGGGGGGATTTGATCAAGGTTTATCCCAGCGAAGAGATATACTTCATCGATGAGCCCAGTGAGCATCTTCAGAATGAGATGGATAAGTGGAAATTTCAAGCCAACTTTCGACTCACTGTGGAACATTCGAGGACGCCGGATATTCTGGAACAGCAACCCTTCCGAAAGGCCGAGCATGCCATCCTGGCCTCCTTTATTCGTGGGCTGAATCGGAATTACAAAGGGTGGCCGCTCAAGGCATGGGTCGAACGAGATTCGTTGGGGATTACGCTGGAGATGTGGGGATACAGCGATTCTCAACTGGAGTATGAACCGCCCCCTCCGGCCGGGTACGATGTGGTCCATGTCTATAAAGTGATGGCCGACACGGTTTACATCCCTCAGAGATGAGGGGAGCAAACATGGAAGAAACGAATTGTCCCATCATCGACCGGTATAGACAAGAATGGCCCTGCGACTGGAATCGCAGACCGTACGCGGTGGGTTTTATCCATCGGGCGGCCATCCATAAAGCCTATCGGTGAAGCTGTGCCCATGCCTTTCCGATTTCAGAGTTATTCGATGGGGATAAGATTCGAGATGAATCCTAATCGTAACGGAATGTACATCAAATCCACTCAGTACACGATCATCATCGTATCGAAGGAGTAATATTCATATGAGTGCGGCGGGACGGACACACACCAGAGAGATCGTATCACTCTTTATTTTCTGTTTCTTATACAGCATGCCTTCGCACGGGCAAGATCAGGTGCGCCATCAGAGTAGCATCCGTCGAACGCCAATGCGACAGCCTGGATTTGTGTCGGTCCTCAACGTAGGGCCGGAGACGGAAGAGGCGTTTCCTGAAATCAAGGCATTTGTCTCTATCCAAACACCCCGAGGCCAGGACGGTGCACTGACCACAGAACAATTCAGCGTATCCGAGGATGGAGTCGCACAGGTGATTACCGGCTTAAGCAGCACGGCGAGTTCGGGGACCAAAGTGGGAATTGTCTTCGTTTTCGACGATACGGGCAGCATGCGGGAGGAGATCGCCGGTATGAAGAGTCAGGCCACTCACTTTGTCAGTGAAGTGATTACCGCTGGTTTCTCGGCGAGGTTTGGTCTGGTCACGTTTAAGGATGATGTCACTATTCGTCTTCCTCTCACGGAGAACATATCGGATTTTCAAACAGCCGTCGACGACTTGCAACACAGCGGAGGGGGCGACAATCTGGAAGCCGCTCTGGATGGAGTGATGGCCGCGAATCGGATGGATTTTTTACCCGGCGAGAGACGCATACTGGTTCTGATCACCGACAACCGAACGCACTACCGTAGCGATGGTTCCAGCGATTGTGACTCGAAGTATGTGATGTCAGAAGTCGTGGACTCGTTGAATTCAAACAGTACGACACTTTTTGCCGTCTCACCCTACTGGATGGAGCTGAACATCCATAACGATGTCAGGTATTTGGCGCAGGAGACAGGGGGCATCTGGCTGAATATCTACAGCGCAGATTTTACTGAAATCATCGATCAGATCGGGAGCATTTTTACAACCCTCTGGGAGTTGACGTACACGACCACGAATACGGCTAAGGACGGCTCGTTGCGAAGGGTCGATGTGGGGGTGTCCGATCCGGATTCGGGACAAGGGGAGCATTTTAATTTTTATACGGCACCGTTGGACACATCGCAGCCTGTGCCGATCTATCCTTATGCTGAAACGCCCCAGTATGCGGCCGATGAATTCTGGGTTGATATCGTGGTGGGGAATGAAGACAATCCCGTGAACCTTCTTTACGGAGTCGCCCTGGCCCTTTGGTTCGATTCGGACTATTTGCGTATCGTCTCACCGACGGACGCAAATGTGATTCCCGGGGATTTTTTGGGAGATCCGGCTGAGGTGCATGTTTTACCGCCGAACGTTTCAGGGGATACGCTTTTCACCGCAGTCACACGCATCGTGCCCGGCACATCGGTAAGCGGAACGGGAACGATCCTCAGGATAAAATTCCGTGTCCAGGAAGACACGCCCGATACGACCTTCGTATTACGCATACTCGATCCCGTTGCCGTAGACCCCGATTGGAATCCGGTGTCCCTCACACCGGTTGATTTTACACTGAGTATCATCGGTTATATCACTGTCTGGCCGGGTGACACGAATAATGATGGCATCGTCGATCAGGCCGACATGCTGCCCATAGGGCTTTCGTGGGGTGAAATGGGTTTTTCTCGTGAATATTCCGACCTGGCTTCCTGGGAAGCGCAATTGTGCCGTCGATGGCCCGAAGATGCACGCTATACGTATGCCGACACTTATGGGGATGGAACTGTCGATGAAGGGGATATTCTGGTGCTCGGAGCGAACTGGCATAAAACGCCCGGTATGGAAAAGCATTCACGAATCCGCACGTTCCCTCCGGGGAAGGGAGGGATGATACAAGCCTTCGTTTCAGAACACGCGTCCGATGCGACCTGGGATGTGGACCTGCGTGTGACCGATGTCCAGCATTTGCTTGGCATGGGTATTCGGTTCCTATACCCACCCAGGGAGAGTCGTGTTCTGTCTGTCGAGACGGGTGCGTTTATGAAGGGGGCTCCTCTGTTTTATTATCGGGACGATGCAGAATCGGGTGTTGTGGCCATCGGCATCAGTCGCACACCCACGCAGGGCGGTTTGACGGGCAATGGTTCGGTGGTCAGAATCCGTTTGGGCGCCGAGTCGGATTGGGCTATGTCCATGATCGGCATCGGCAGGGTAATGGGAATGGATATGTCGGGTCGTGTGCTGACCTTTGATGTGTCGAACGGACCCGTCAGCACCCACGCCATCCCCGAAACGTTTACTCTTTCTCAGAATTTTCCGAATCCTTTCAATCCGATGACAACACTCCGGTTTGAATTGCCGCAAACGACGCATGTCATCTTACGCGTGTACGACGTGCGGGGTGCCGAAGTCGCGACGTTGATGAACCGAGAGCTTGAGGCTGGGTCGTACGAAGTCGTTTGGCACGGTCGAGATGCGTCGGATCGGCGTGTTCCCTCGGGTATCTATTATTTTCGAATGAAAGCCGGCTCTTTCTCATGCGTGAGAAAGAGCGTCTTGTTGAAATAGACTCCAGATGTATGATTTTGGATCCAGGACATTCAAGGTGGAACGGTTCCGAATGAGCACTCTACAAAGATGTTTTTATTTTTCCGCGTTACTCCTGGCATGCCATGTCTCTATCCACGGGCAGATTCCCCAGGACATGGGCGTGACGGATCGATCCATTCTCAGCCGGTCGTCCAATACCATGTCACCGTCGTACTCCGGGCAACGTTCCCAGGAAACCGGCCGATTTGCCTCGTCCTCTCAAGGATTAATGCAAATCCATGATTACGCTTCCTATGTATACACGTTCAAAGAGCTGTACCTGTTTTCGTACTTTAACGATACGGAGATCGTGGTGACCGACGAGACGGGAACGGTTCTCTGGCAAGGCGCTTTGCCGGAGGACGGTGTTCAATTCCTGGATTTGGGCGAAGGCGTGTACAGAATATCCGGAACGAAGAAATACGCCGTGCTCATAGGAGACCCTGTTCATGATTCCACGGTGGGTTATTTTGCCCTGGACGAGAACAGCCGTCCGCTGAGCACGAAACTTTTAACGTTTAATCCCGATGTCAACATGGAACGTTGGGGTGACAGGGCCTACTTCATCCTGTGGTCCTACCAGGACGATACGGATGTAATCTTGAGCGATCTGGATACGGGAGAGATCATCTGGTCGGGAACGTTGCACGAGGGTGAGTATACCGCGTTCCAGGAGACGACATCCGAGCGGTTCCTGAAAATCGAAGCGACAAAGCCTGTATCGGCTCAGAGCTATGTGGATACGGGGTATTTCATTCCCGCTTCCAACAATACGTATACAGGCAGAAAATTCTACGTCTACAGCGGAGGTTTTATCGATTGGGAAGGCGATCTGCACGGAGAGGATATCCAGGTGATCGCCTATCACAACAACACGCAAGTTGAAATTCGGGAGCTTTCCGGGAATCTGATCTGGGCGGGAATGTTGAACGAAGGCGAGATTCATAATGAGCCGAGTGTGTACAAAAAATATCTGAAAGTAACCAGCGACAAGGATGTGTCCGTATGCTCGATGCCCTATTTCGAGACCGTCAATGTCTATCATCATCTGATGCTCGCCCAGGATATGAAGGGAAGGGGTATTGGTGAACGGTTTTTTATCCCGTGTATCAAGGGCCGTCTTGATTTTCTGGCCTATGAGGACGAAACCCATGTCGTAATGACAAAGACGAGTGATTCCACGGTGGTGCTGGATGTTATGCTCAATGCATTTCAGCACACGACTTGGCAGACGACGTTCGATGTCTATCGTGTGGAAAGCAGCAAGCCGATCTCTATTGTCGAGAGTTCGGGAACGCATGCGGGGGCGGAATTCGTACCTCTCTACTACAACGTGCCCGCTCCCATCTATCCTGTCGCCGAATCACCGCAGAATGCAGGCGATGCATTCTGGGTGGATATTTTTGTGGGCGATTCCACTCAGCCAGTGAATACCCTTTACGGTGTGGCATTTACCATCCATTACGACACGCAGCGAACCGAAATCAGCCTCCCGTTGGATGAGAATGTGGAGCTGGGTGAGTTTCTTGGAGCTCCTGATGACGTTATTTTCTTGCATACGCCGGAAGACGCTCTGGCTGGAGACAGTCTTCGTCTTGCAGCCACACGAACAGACGGACGGACACGGAGTGGATGGGGCCGACTGTTCCGGGTCAAATTCAGGACCGTACCTTACACGCCCGATACGACCATCACGTTTACGTTGTCGTCCGTCACGGCCAACGATTCCGTCCTGAACCCGATTACCCTCGTCACCAGGAGCCTGTCCGTGGATATCGAGGCCAAGGTGACGGTGTGGCCCGGGGATACAGATGACGACGGAATCGTCAATCAGAACGATATGCTGCCCATCGGGTTGTGCTGGAACCGGACGGGGTATCCGCGTTCGGAATACGCAAATCCCACGGCCTGGGAACCCCAGCACTGTCGCCCCTGGCCCGGCGACTTGCGGGCTACCTTTGCCGATGCCAACGGGGACAGCGTGGTAGATCAGAACGACATCCTGGTCATCGGCCTGAATTGGAACCGGCGGCACGATATAGGTAAGGGCGTACTCCCTCTTCCCGTCGTCACCCAGGAAAGAGGATCGATAAGGGCCCGTATCATCGAAGAAACAGAAGAACGCATTCTCCACATGAACATCGAAGTGGAGGATGTCACAGGTCTATTAGGTGTCGGCGTGGAATTTTGCTATCCCCCTGACGGCATGACCGTACTGTCTGTTGAGAAGGGTGGTTTTTTGGGCAATAGCTCGCTTTTCTTCCATCACGACAACGCCGAGTACGGCAAACTGGGGATAGCGGTCACGCGAACGAATGATGAAGGAGGCGTATCGGGCGGTGGGTGTATTGCGACCATCCGGTTCCGGGTGAATTCCCGAACAGATGAAATTCAAATGGCCCTGGGTTCGGCGATGGGAATGAGCGAAACGGGCTGTTTGTTCGATCTAGAATGCATGCCCGTTCAATGGCCAGAGACGGACGACAACGCCTTCGATAGACCGACGTCGTTCTATTTTCATCCGATTGCGCCCAATCCTTTTAATCCGACAGCAACCCTGCGTTATGAGATACCGGAGCCAGCCCGTGTGATGTTAACGGTATACGACGTACTGGGGAACGAGGTGGCGGTTCTCGTCGACCGGGTAGAAGACGCCGGTCGTTACAACGTCGTGTGGGGCGGAAGGAACAGTCGGGGAGGTATGGTGTCGTCCGGTGTCTATTATTTTCGGCTCAAGGCAGGTGCGTATACCCTGGTGAGAAAGGGACTGCTGCTCAAATAAAAAAGACACTCTTCCGATGGACGGTAGAACAATCGGCTTTTTAAGGACATGACTTGATGAAACGTATCCTAGTGTATATTCATGTAATATCTTTTTTCGTATCGACGTTTGTTTATAGTGCCTATTTGAAACGAGTGCCGCAGACTGTTGTACAACCCGATGGTGAAATCGTCCGCTGTTTCGCCAGTGGGGATGAGTTCTACCATTGGCTGCACGATGCCGATGGCTATACGATTGTCCGGGATCCTCAAACCGGATATTTTGTTTACGCAAAAGAAATCCGCGGCGAGCTCGCACCGTCGGAGCATATTGTGAGCAGGGTTGATCCAGAGAAAATCGGCTTACGGAAATACCTGAGGATATCCCGAGAGGAATACCAGCGGAGAAGAGACGCTTTCCTGGCGCCGTACCGCGGTTATGAAGAAATGACCTTTGCTCCCAATACGGGCACCATCAACAATCTGGTTGTCTTTATCAGATTCAACGGTGAAGACGAGTTTGGTGAGTCCATTAAATACTACGAGGGCATGTTCAACAATACGTTACCCGACGCGAATTCCATGATTCGTTATTACAGAGAAGTCAGTTACAACCAGCTTACTGTCCAGTCAACGTTTTACCCCACTCCCACGATGATGGTGGTGTCGTACGAGGATGCCTACCCCCGCAACTATTATCAACCCTATAATGCACTCGTCAATCCAGGCGGTTATCAGAGCAACAGGCAATTAAGGGACAGAGAACATACACTGATAAAGAACGCCATCGCAGCCATCGGTTCGCAGGTACCCGAGTCGCTGGACATCGACGCCGATAACGACGGGTATGTGGACAATGTGTGTTTTATCGTCCAAGGATCGCCCGATGCGTGGGCTGATTTATTATGGCCCCACATGTGGGTGCTGTATTCGCAGGAAGCATACATTCACGGAATCAGGGTATGGGAATACAATTTTCAATTACAAACTCTGGTGTATGTGGGAGTCCTCTGCCATGAAATGTTCCATACTATCGGTGCCCCCGATCTTTATCATTACAACGATGATGGCTTAAGCCCGGTGGGAAAATGGGACATCATGGAATGGGATTTGGATCCTCCCCAGCACATGGGTGCGTACATGAAGTACCGCTATGGTGCATGGATTTCTTCGGTGCCCGAGATCACAATGCCGGGTGAGTACACGCTCCATCCTCTGACGTCGCCGTCGAACAACTGCTATAAAATTGCCTCTCCGTATTCATCGTCCGAGTATTTTATGGTTGAATACCGCCAGCAAGAGGCCAGTCTGTTCGAGGCATCCCTTCCAGGCACGGGATTACTCGTGTATAGGATCAACATGGCCCTTGACGGAAGAGGCAATCAGAACGGCCCACCCGATGAAGTATACATCTACCGTCCAGACGGCACCCGCTTCGAGAATGGGAATGTGGACGATGCTGCCTTTAGCAGTGATGTGGGCAGGACGAGGATAAACGATACGACGAACCCATCCAGTTTTTTATCCGACGGCGGACCCGGGGGTTTGGATATCACATGGGTGGGATCGGCGGCAGACACCCTGTCATTCCTCTACAAGGTTGTGTTGAATCCCGATTTCACGATGGTCGTGCAACCGAATGAGATAAACATCGTGCGAGGATACTCGGCCGCATGTTATGTGTCCCTCGTATCCATCGACAAGTTCAGCGGGCCCGTGTCCCTGTCCGTCTCACCGTCGATTTCCGGATTAACGGCGACATTGTTTCCCACAGTGATCGATCCCAACACGAATTCCATCCTGAGCCTGCAGACCAGTACCGATATCGAGCCTGGGACGTATGAGTTGATCATCACGGGCACGCACGATGGAACGAGCCATACTGTGACAGTCATGGTACACATCATGGCACAGCTCATAGTGTGGCCCGGCGATGCCAATGACGACGGTACTGTGAATCAGGTGGACCTTTTGCCCATCGGGGTATTCTGGAATCAAACAGGCTATGAACGAACGGGCTACACGAACCCCGTGGCCTGGGAACCCCAGATATGTTTGCCCTGGTCCCTGGATGCCCGGGCCGCGTATGCCGATGCCAACGGAGACGGTCTCGTGGGCTCGGACGATGTCCTGGTGATCGGCTTGAACTGGAACCAAAGTCATGATGTGGCGAAAGGCATTTCTACTCCGCTGGCCGGATTGGATCGGACAGGACATATCCAGGCCCGAATTCTGGGGAGTTCAGAGAACGGATGGGTGGACATGGCTTTTGAGGTGAAGGATGTCCAAGATTTACTGGGAGTGGCTTGGGAATTCCAGTATCCATCCGACAAGATGCAAATACTATCAATAGCGCCAGGAGAATTCTTGGGCGAGGGTGCATTGTTTTTCCATCGGGATGAGGCTGCATCGGGAAAGATGGGAGTCGCCGGTGTGCGCTTGCAGGAGAACGGCGGCGTATCGGGCGAGGGCTGCGTGGCCGTCGTGCGGTTGCATGTCGATTCCGAGGATGCGCTCGCTCTAACGGAGTTTGGACGGGCCATGGGCATGGATGGGAACGGTGAGGTTTTTACATTCATCCCGGAATCCATTCAAACGGATGCCGGTCGTCCTGCAACGGATGGGCCGGGTGTATTCTGTCTCTATCCCAATGTGCCAAATCCGTTCAATGCCGTGACAACGCTCCAGTATCACATCCCTGAACCGTCCCACGTCCTCATCAATGTATACGATATAATGGGGAATGAGGTCGTTGTCTTAACCGATGGCCCACAGGAACCAGGCCGTCATCACGTATCGTGGGACGGTACCGATGCTTCGGGCATGGCTGTCTCCTCGGGGATTTATTATTTCCGTATCCGGGCCGGTGGTTTCACGGACGTGAAGAAGGGAATACTACTCAAGTAATCGAACAATTGGGTTCCAAGATGCAGGGATCATGGATATGAAACAGGGTTGCTCGAGAGTCAACCACTTTTTGATGTTTTTATTTACATTCACGGTATGCCATCTTCCGGTGCACAGCCAGAATCCCCGGCAGAGCCATTTGTCGGATCGATCCGTCCTCAGCAAAGCGTCCAGGTCCCTGTCTCCATTGTACTCCAACATGCTTTCCCGGGACGCGGGTTTACTTCCATCATCATCTCACAGATGGAGGCAGACCGATGATTACGTCTCCTACGTGTACACGTTCAAGGAACTGTATCTGTTCTCCTATTTCGATGATACGGAGATCGTGGTTGCAGACGAGACGGAAAGGATTCTCTGGCAAGGCTCTCTGACGGAGGATAGTGTTCAGTTCCTGGATTTGGGCGAGGGCGTGTATCGGATATCTGGAACGAAGAAATACGCCGTACTCATCGGAGACCCTGTTTATGATTCCACGGTGGGTTATTTTGCCCTGGATGAGAACAGCTGTCCCCTGAGCACAAAGCTCCTGACCTTCAATCCATACAGCAACATGGAGCGCTGGGGTGACAGGGCCTATTTCATCCTTTGGTCCTATCAAGACAACACAGATGTGATCCTGAGGGATCTGGATACGGGAGATATCATCTGGTCGGGAACGTTGAACGAAGGCGAGTACCGGGCATTTCAGGAAGAGACGTCCGAACGATTCCTGAAGGTCGAAGCGACCCAACCGGTGGCCGCTCAGAGTTATGTGGATACGGGGTATTTTGTACCCGCGTCCAATAACACGTTTACCGGACGTCTTTTTTATGTCTACAGTGGCGGTCTCGAGTTTGAAGGCGATCTGCACGGAGAGGATATCCAGGTGATCGCCTACCATGATGATACGAATGCAGAAATTCGGGAGCTATCGGGAAACCCGGTCTGGGCGGGAACGCTGGACGAGGGCGATATCCACAACGAGGCGAATGTGTACAAGAAATACCTGAGGGTGACCAGCGATAAGGACATCTCCGTTTGTTCCATGCCCTATTCCCAGGGCAACGATACCTATCATCACTTGATGCTCGCCCAGGATATCCAGGGGGACGGCATTGGCAAGTTGTTTTTTGTTCCGTGTATCATGGGCAATCTGAATTTTTTGGTCTATGAGGATGATACGCATATCGTGGTCACGAAGATGAATGATATGAGGGTGATGATGAACAGGATGTTGGATGCCTTCGAGTACGCCATGTTGCCCACGATGTTTGATGTGTATCGGGTAGAAAGTGACAAATCCATCTCCGTAGTCGAAAGTTCGGGCATTCGTGCAGGCGCGGAATTTGTACCCCTTTATTACAACGTGTCTGCTTCTATATACCCCTATGCCCAATCACCCGTGGACGCCGGCAAGGAATTCTGGGTCGATATTCATGTGGGCGACGAGGCGTTGGCCGTGAGCCGTCTATACGGGGTGTCCTTCCTCATCTCCTGGGAGGATGACGATGTTATGAACGATTGGGTCGAACACAACACGCCCGATCCCACGACACCTGCACTGGAGGCAGGAGACTTCCTCGGAACATCCAATGACGTACGGGTGGAAGGTTGGTGGCATCATTATCCAGATACCATCGCCGCTGCCGTGACACGAATATCCACGGATGAAACGGCCAGTGGAACGGGCGTGATCATGCGGATTCCGTTTCGCTCCTCAGGACAAACACCGGACAGTACGGCCGTGATTTTTAATATTTCAGATGTCACGGCCAATGATGACCAGTGGAATCCCATCCGTCTAATTCCAGATGACTTTGAGCTCATTATCCTTCATAAACAAGGAATCCGTCCCAATCCCTTTACGCCCAACGGAGACGGTTATAACGATTTTGTCGAATTTAATCTGACAGAACTCCGAAGAGATGGGGGAACGATCACGATCTATAATCTATGGGGAAAGAAAGTACGCCAGATTGAAAATGCGATGGTCTGGTATGGACGAGACGATGATGGCCATGTGCTTCCACCCGGGTCCTATTTATACATCGTCGAGAGTCGAGGAAAGACCGTTGCAAAGGGAGTCCTGGGCTTGGCTCGATAGCACACGTACGAAAGACCCGGCTGTCTGGAGAAGATGTATGAATCCTCTGATGAGACGCACCCTTCTGATTTTTACTGCATTCTGGATTGTTCTACTGCCTTCTGTAGCATCCGCTCAACGACTGATCGAAGCCAACGCGGCCGACCCGACGGATATGCGATCCGCTTTGATCAATCCGGCCGTGTCGAGTCTGGCCCATTCCCACGTGCTTGCGGGCATGAAGGTGTTTCACGGGGGATTCCTGAATGCCGACGCACTGGGCATTCGGAATCAATTTTTCAATGTTTCTATCCAAAAGATCCCTTATGTGCACGCCGGATTGAGTCTGTCGGCTTATCATCTGGGAACACCCATCTACGCGAAAACCGCATTCGGTTTGGGTTTGAGCAAAGGCTTTTACGATAAACTGTACGTGGGTGGGAAGCTGGAGGCCATCTACCGTGGATTTGATGAAAAAGAGTTTGATCTGGTCGATAAGAACGATCCTGTATTCAGCCAGGGCACGGGTAAAACCGTGTTGAGCGTGGGCGGCGGCCTTCTTTATTGTCCATCACGGTCGCTGAGCATCGGATTTTCAGTGCACCATCTCAATCGACCCAACATCTCCTTAGCCGATGACGATGTCCGGGAGTCGTTGTTAACGGATTTGGGCGTGAGTTATGCGTATTCGTATTTTCGCCTTTCTGCCGGCCTGATGGGTGTGGATTCCGATGTTTATCCCAACCTCTATTTGAGTACGGATTATTGGGATTTTATGCATTTCCGTGTCGGATACGAATATTCGGGTTTGACGTTCGGCTGTCATTTCCATATCACACGTTATGTTGAATTAAATTATGATCTAAACATCCCTCTCTCCGGCATTATGAGCGAGTCACTGGGCTCCCATCGCGTTAACCTCTTGTTTTATATAAAGAAGCCAGAGAGGCCGCCGGCAGAGTTCGAACTCTTCTTGGAAACAGACAGCCTGTTCGTCCTGGAGCAGTGGTTCGATCAACAGGTCGAGCAGGGCATTCCTTCGGAATTGGTGGAAAGATCCTTGGAGGCGGAGATTCCTGAATATGTACCCGACGAATCCGCGCCGCATGCAGAACCCCATTTTGAGGCGAAGTATTATACCGAAAGGTACAGAGCTTTCCTGGATTCACTTTCGAAAAGTATTCAAACGGACAGCCCTGCCGCTATCCGCATCGTCGCGGCAGAGGAAGATATCGGAAGGGCTGTCGGTATAAAAGACTATCTCTCAAAATTAAACCCCGGAGTGAAGTCTTTAATAAAGGTCGTGTCCAGAAACAAGATAGAGGATACTCCGTCCCTGAGTACTCTCACCCTCGTCGATGACAGAGTTGTAGGAGGCAGGTCGTTCAAGCGGTATGTGTCGTCCCAGAGGACAACCCTGCACGTATCCTCTAAAACCCACATGCGGGCCGATATCTGGCAGCTGGAAATACGAAACGATGCCGGGGACATCGTCCGCCGTTATACGGGAAGCCGTCGCGTCCCGTCACGTGTGCACTGGGATTGGCGTGATTTTGAGGGAAAACTCGTCGAACCGGGATGGACCCGTGTCGTGTTCCGATGGAAGGATAAAAGCGACCATTTTCGCGAGTTCCCAGAAATACCCGTTCAAATCGTGAAAAGGTCGCAGCATGTGATGATGCACGTATCCGAAGAAATGCAGGGATTGGATCAGAGACCCGATGTGATCGATATCATCCTTAAATAAATGAGTCCGTGTTGTTAACGAGACTGCATCAAAACCGCAACGCACATATTTTTTTTGGAATTCTCATCTTGTGCCTACTGTGCCTGACGAGATTCTATAATTATCTCCTTTTTCACAGCTTGTCCGAAATATTCAGCATCATCGTGGCCTTCGGCATTTTTATGCTCTCCTGGCACAGCCGACGGTTCGTGGAAGACGATTTTTTCATAGTGTTGGGCATCGTATACCTCCATGTCGGAGCCATCGATCTCGTTCATACACTGGCCTACAAGGGAATGCATGTTTTTCCAGGATTTGAGACAAACCTGGCCACGCAACTCTGGATTTCCGCAAGATATGTGGAGAGCTTATCTTTCTTATGGATTTCAACGCGCATCGGTCGAAAATTTCCTGTAGCAAAAATATTTATTGGCTATACTGTAGCCGTTGCGTTGATTTTTATCTCGATATTCGTTTGGCACATTTTTCCCGATTGCTTTGTGGAAGGCGCCGGATTGACTCCGTTTAAAAAGATCAGCGAATATATTATATCGGCCTGTTTTGCGGGCGCGGTCGTCGGTGTCGTCAACAAGAGACAAGAATTTGAGAAGACCGTACTCAGACTCATCATCCTGTCACTGGTGATCAGCATCGCGTCGGAATTGGCATTTACGATGTATAAACATGCCTATGCCTTCTGGAATATGGTGGGACATATCCTCAAGGTTATTTCGTTTTATTGTATTTATCGCGCCATCATCGTGACGGGGCTGGAAAGACCCTTCAGTCTGCTTTTTCGAAGTTTGAAGAAGAGCGAGGAAAAGTTGCGCGCTGCCAGGGATGATCTGGAGAACAGAGTTCGAGAGCGTACCGCTGAATTGGTGAAAATCAACGAGGCCCTTCAGGCTGAAATATCCGAGCGTTTGCATTATCAGTTAAGGCTCCGATCCCTGGCATCGGAACTGACACTGGCGGAGGAGAGAGAAAGACGGCGGATCGCTACCGAACTCCACGACCGCATCGTTCAGATGCTGGCCGTCATTAAAATTAGGATGGGAGATTTGCGGGAATCGCATTCCGAAAAACGGTTTGCCGAGCCCCTGCAAAGCGTGTACGATCTCATCGATCAGACCATCCAAGACACACGATCGTTGACTTTTGAACTCAGCCCGCCCATACTTTATGAATTGGGATTCGTAGATGCCGTGGAATGGCTGGCAGAAAAATTTCAGAAAAAAAACGGAATACTGGCAGATGTTGAGGATGACGGATTGGATAAGTCCCTGGAAGACGACGTTCGTATCGTCCTGTTTCAGACCTTGCGTGAGCTGTTGACGAATGTGTCCAAACACGCAGAAGCACATCACGTAAACATACGGATGTTCCGTCATACGAATCAAATAGGCATAGAATTGGAAGACGATGGCATAGGTTTTGACGTGAGTGAGATTCAGGTCAAGCCGGAGACATCCACAGGATTTGGACTGTTCAACATTAAAGAGCGTATGGAATATATCGGGGGACATTGTCACATTACATCCCGGAAAAAACAGGGGATAAAGGTGACGTTAACCGCTCCGCTATCTCAGAAAATACAGAAATAGACCAGGAATCGACGATTATGGCGATACGCATTCTTTTAGCCGACGATCATACGCTGATGAGGAAGGGCTTGAGAAGCCTTCTGGAGAAGATCGAAGATTTCGAAGTCGTGGCAGAGGCTCAGAACGGAAGAACCACGGTTCAGTTGGCCCTAAAGCTGAAGCCGGATATCGTCATCATGGACATCAGCATGCCCGACCTCAACGGCATCGACGCCACGCTTCAGATCACAGAAAAGTGTCCGGGTATCAGAATCATCGCCCTGTCCATCCATTCGGACAGACGCTTTGTCACCCAGATGCTGAAGGCCGGCGCCTCGGGATATCTGTTGAAGGACTGTGCGTTCGAGGAGCTGGAGAATGCCATTCGAAAGGCATGCGACGGCCAGATATATTTAAGTCCCAAGGTGGCCGGAACGGTCGTTAAAGATTATGTCAGCCGTGTTTCCAGGGGAGAGGATTCCGTGTACACGCTTCTGTCCGAAAGGGAACGAGAGGTACTCCAACTGCTGGCAGAGGGACAATCGACGAAGGAGATTGCCGCTTCACTCTTTGTGAGCATAAAGACCGTCGAAACGCACCGTCAGAATATCATGAAAAAATTGGGCATCTACAACATACCGGACCTGGTCAAGTACGCCATCCGCGAAGGATTGATCGACCTGGACAGTTGAACTCATGCAGATTGTCCCCTTATATCTTTCTTGATACCATCTTATACCGTGCAAAATTATTCTGTTGGGTAGGGTTTTTCATACACGAATTTCAGGGATTTCCCGATTGATTTTATCGATGAAATCGTTTACTTGAAAGCATGACGATTCATATATTGCTGGCAGACAATCATACGATCATGAGAGAAGGGCTGTGGGCGCTCATCGATAAGCAGCCCGATTATAAAGTCATTGCTATGGCCGATGATGGGCGGATGGCAGTGGATTATGCTCAAAAGTACCACCCTGACGTCGTCGTCATGGATATCGGCATGCCGGTGTTGAATGGCGTCGAGGCAAGTCGCCAAATCAAAGAGAGGATTCCCGCTACCAAGATTATAGCCCTCTCCATGCATTCAGAAAAACGGTTTGTTGTGAGCATGCTCCAGGCAGGGGCATCGGGTTATCTGTTGAAGGATTGTGCCTTTGAAGAATTGGCACAGGCGGTCAGGGACGTACATCAAAATAGAATCGTCCTCAGCCACAAAATCGTCGGAATGTTAGCGCATGATTTGTTAAACCATCAGAAAAAAGACAAAAAAAAATCCCCAAAACACAGGGATGAAAGAGCACAGGACGTACTCCGGCAGTTAGCGGAGGGTAGAACCCTCAATCAGATTACCGCAAGTCGTGTCGTGAATGAAGAGCAGGCCGAGGTGTATTTACAAGACTTTGTGAATCAGTGGTTGCTGATGTATTCATCCATACATGTGTCATCCAACGGGAACAGTGAATAGATAGAGTTTGCAGTAGGTGATGGATTTGTTCAAATGTGCTTGACTTTTTTATTGGTAATTACTATATTGATAATAGTTATTATTATCGATATAACAGTTATAATCGAAGAGTGCATATGGAAGTCTCTAATCAAAAAAAACTGAAGTCGAGCCGTCAACGAGATTTGATACTCGTAATTCTCCGTTCCACTCGCTGTCATCCCACAGCAGACTGGATCTATGAAAAGGCGCGCAAGGAGATGCCCAACATCAGTTTGGGCACTGTTTATCGGAATCTTAATCTGCTGAGGGATGAAGGTAAAATCCAGGAACTCTATTTTGGGCGTAACATGAATCGATACGATGGTGATCTTCGCGATCATTATCATGTACGATGCTTGGTCTGCGGCTGTGTGGAGGATGTGCCACATATTTCGCCCAGGGCATCCATCGGGGAAATCGAAAAACTCACGGGGTATAAAATCCATTCCCATCGGTTGGAATTCTCGGGCGTTTGCCCGGCGTGCCATAAAAACACGACCATTAGGTAATGAGATAGACTGCTTATCGATTGTATACAGGGTTTATGGAACATCATACATCGATAATCGGGTCTTGGGGGAGAAGGATCGCTAACGTAAAACCTCATTCCGGGGCGATGAAGAGATTGGACGATGTCTGGAACCCAGACTTCTAGACACAGCCATCTGGATTTCAGCTTCACGATCCGACGATTCTTCAAACGATCACTCCGTTGCCAAGGTTGGATGGGAACAGAATGGATGTTTTAAAGGGCGCCGACGCATGAGGATGTTAAAATGGCAAATCTGGCTCGGTTTGGTCTTAATCCTCCTGTCCGTTTCTCTTTATTTTTTGCACTATGTGTTATTTCACGACACACCCATCATATCTGGACATTTCTCGTGGGGGATATCGCCTTTGTGCCTATCGAAGTGCTACTGGTAACCCTGATCATTCACCGGCTGTTGAGTGTCAGGGAAAAACGTTCACTGCTCAATAAGTTAAACATGGTGATCGGAACGTTTTACAGCGAGGTGGGTACAGTGCTGTTGAAGATGCTTTCGGCCTTCGATCCTCGTTCCCAGCAAATATCCAAAGACCTTATCCCTACTACGAACTGGACGGATCGGGAGTTCTCTCTGCTGAGTCAAAAACTGAAGGCATATGAATACACCATAGATTACCGACGAGGTGATCTCAAAGGATTGAAGGATTTTCTCTTAGAGAAAAGGCCCTTTCTGTTGAGCCTATTGGAAAATCCCAACATTCTGGAGCACGATTCATTCACGAATCTGCTCTGGGCCGTATTCCATCTTGCCGAGGAATTGGCCCACCGTCACGATGTGAAAGGATTATACGATTCGGACGTCCAGCATTTATGCGGCGATGTCGAACGCGTATACGCCCACTTAGTCTCCGAATGGATCGATTACCTGCGTCATTTGAAGAAGGCGTATCCTTATCTTTTTTCCCTGGCCATGCGGACGAATCCCTTTGATCCCGATGCATCGCCAGAAATTAAATAGGTCGGCTTGGAATCGTATTCTTTATATTAGCGACACTGTTATCAAGAAGCACGAGTTAAGTACAAGGAGGCGAACGACCATGAAGAAAATGACTGAAACGAATTTGAAGGATGCCTATGCCGGTGAGAGCCAAGCACACATGAAATACTTGATCTTTGCCAATAAGGCAGACGATGAGGGAAAGCCCAACGTGGCCAGACTCTTTCGTGCCATTGCTTTTGCAGAACAAGTGCATGCGACGAACCATCTCAAAACCCTGGGTGATGTCGGAAGCAGCCTGGATAATCTTCAGACGGCCATCGATGGAGAGAACTTTGAGGTGGAAGAGATGTATCCGGCCTACGATGCCGTGGCCAAACTGCAGGAAGAGAAGGGAGCGATTCGTTCCGTGCATTACGCTATCGAGGCCGAGAAGATTCATGCGGCCATGTATACCGAGGTCAGGCAGGCCGTGAAAGAAGGCAAGGATGCCGATCTGGGCGATGTTTATATATGTCCCGTATGCGGATACACGGCGGAGGGTGAAGCTCCCAATACATGCCCCATTTGCGGTGTATCCAAGGCAAAGTTTGTCAAATTTTAAAATGGGGAGATTGATTCGTGTCGAAGGGATACCTTTCATCTACTATCTTTCCAAGATTTATTATGTTTGAAGAAGCTAGAGATGCGGAGGCAAGATACGAAAGCGGTCTCGTAACGATGGACATCCCTTTAAAGTACACGAAAGAAGAAGCGGTATGCGTGACGGATAACACTTGCACTAGGTTTCCATCGGATTAATGAACTTTACGAGTTCGAGAAAGTTAGATAAAATGGATCGGATAAAGAAAAATCGATTGCTTCAACTGCTGGAAACGGCTCTCCAACGGGAAATCGATGCCTTCAATTACTACATGAAGGCCGGTTCAAAAGCGCACGATCCGGAGACCGAATCCGTGCTGATCCAATTGGCCGAGGAGGAGAGGAAACATCAGTATTTCCTGAACAGGGAGATTCAAAAAATAGATCATCTCCTGGCCGAGGAGAAAGAGGATGGATTCATCGATACGGAGGATGTACAGTATCCCATTCCCGATTCCCCGGAATTCAAGCGACTACATTCCATCCGATCCGTTGAAATGGCAGCCGTATCCCTGCCCGTGGAACTCCTGGGCGGGGACTATGTAGACACGCTGGTACTGGATCGTGCGGATCAGGAAACGGCGTTGGGCGTCTTTCTGTACGATGTGATGGGACACGGCCTGGAGGCGACCCATGTCAAGGCTTTGGGTAAACAGGCGTTCGGCGAACTTCGGGAAGCATGGTCGTCGGGAGATAAATCGGTCGATATGACGAGCCCGGGCCGGGTGATGGAGGAGTTGAATCGACGGGTTGCCGCCTACTGTCAGGAAACGGGACGCTTCATCACGTCCTTCTACGGCATCATCGATACAGCAGCGAACACCTTGATTTATACATCGGCCGGACACGAACCTCCAATCCTGATAAAGGAGAGTGGCGAATACGTCCACCTGTCGGAGACCAATCTGCTGCTGGGAGCGGCCAAGGATGTGGCCTACACCGAAACAACGGTTTCTGTAGGGCGGGGAGATATCCTTGTCCTCTTCTCCGATGGGATCACAGAGGCTACTAACCGAGCGGGAAAAATGTGGGGGCGCGACCGGCTCCGGCAGACCGTGCAGAAGATGTCCAAAGCGTTGCCCCGAGATATTATCGGTCATATTTTTAAAACGCTCAAGCATTTTATCAAGGGCCAACCCATCACCGATGAGTTTACCCTGGTGGTCATGAAGGTCGGCGTTCCGTGATGAACACCAGTATAATGTGTCATTATTTATAGGAGTCAATCATGAACCGCATCTTTTCTATTTTCATCGTAGTCCTGTCGGTGAGTTTCGCGGTCATGGACTGCACGGCGGCTTCGTTCAAGGTATACGGATACAGCACACGAAAACGCGGCGAGATCGAACTGGTGTACTTCAACAACTATTTTGCTCAGAGCGACCTGATGCAGTCCCATTTCGGCGAGTTGGAGGATCATGAGGGCCATCTCTCTCATTCGTTGGAGATCGAGTATGGTTTCACCGATCGATGGACAGTGGCTGCGTACCTGGATTTTGAGCAGCCCAAGGGAGAAGGAATCGAGTTTACCCGGTTTCGGAGTGTGTTTTTTCGATACCGGTTCTTTGAGAAAGGAGACCGCTTCATCAACACGGCGCTCTACCTGGAATACTACATTCCGAGGAAAAAATACAAGAACGAGGAAGAGCTTGAGGTCAAGCTTATTCTGGAAAAAGAATTTGACCGGTTTAAAATCGTAATGAATCCGATTGTGGAGAAGGCCATGAGTGGTCCGGAAGTCGGAGAGGGACTCAAATTCAACTACGAGTCGGGTTTGTACTGGAACATCTCACCCGACGTTCGTGCCGGAGTGGAATTTTTCGGAAAGATGGGGGAGCTGAGCGAATTCGGAGAGACGAGAGGGGATCGCCATTGGGTTTTTCCGGCATTCAAGATTGAACTACCCAAGCACATTGAATGGGATTTTGGGGCCGGTTTTGGCCTGACCGACGATAGCGATGACCTTGTCGTTAAAAATATTGTCTCGATCGTTTTTTAAAGGACAGCAATTCCTGTTCTTGTCATCACAAAACGAAGAAAACGGAGGATCCTATGACTTTATTTTTTTCTGGAGACGAAATCGTGAAATTGGCCGTCCAGACCGAAGAAACGGGTTACGAATTCTACAAGCTTGCCCAGGAGCACGCGACGTCTAAAAAGCTCAAGGACCTTTTTCAGTACCTGGCGGAGGCCGAACTTCGGCATAAGGAAACCTACCTGGGGCTCAAAGACGCCATCGACGAATCTCCCCAGGGCGTGCCCATCGATTGGAACGAATTGGGGCTTTACATCAAGGCGATGACCGATTCCAGTTTTTTCCTGGGAGCGGACAAGAGTATCAACGTGGCCGCTAAAGCAGCCGATGAGAAGGAAGCCGTGGAATTTGCCATCAAGTTTGAGAAAGATACACTCCTTTTCTTCTACCAGATACTGGACATCGTGAAGACTAAAAACAAGTCCATCGTGGAGAATATCATACAGGAAGAGAAGGAACACATCAAGCAGCTTGCAGAAATAAGGCAAGGCATGCACTGAATCACTCACATTTTATTAAGAGAAAGGGAGGGTACAATGGATAAATGGATTTGTGATGTTTGCGGATACGTATACGATCCGGAGAAAGGCGATCCCGACAACGGTATTAAACCCGGAACTGCGTTCGAAGACATTCCCGATGATTGGGTATGTCCTGAGTGTGGTGCAGGAAAGGATGAGTTTTCCAAGGCGTAAGCAACGACACAACATACCAATTATGGAAGGGAATCATTTTGCCAGCCGTTGAAATTAAACCCGATGTTTTTTGGATCGGCGTGAACGACCGAACCACAGACCTGTTTGAAGGTTTGTGGCCCGTTACCGA
>CAZTKR010000022.1:0-25501 GCA_964614115.1 uncultured bacterium
AGCCTATCTTTAGTTTTCTTGCCTGAATCAATAATTTGGTCTATTTGGGAGGTCGCAAAATGGGAAGTAAAGGCATCGAAATAGTAGGCATGGACGTAGCAGAACTCCTCGAATTGCTCAACCGGGCTTACTGCGATGAATGGCTGGCGCACTATCAGTACTGGCTGGGGGCCAAGGTGGTGGAAGGACCGATGAAGGAGGCCGTCATCACCGAGTTGATGGAGCACGCGGCCGATGAGCTCCGACACGCCGACATGCTGACGGACCGGATTATCCAGTTAGGGGGTACACCCGTTACCGAACCGAACAAATGGTACGAAATGACCAACTGCGGTTACGACGCGCCCGACGATCCGTACGTCAAAAAGATTCTGGAACAGAATATCGGTGGGGAGCAGTGCGCCATCGGAGTCTATAAAAGCCTGCTGGAGACGACGATGACAAAGGATCCGGTCACGTATAACATCGTCCTCCAGATCTTACAGGATGAGGTCGAGCACGAAGAAGATCTTCAATCCCTGCTGGACGATTTCGAAATGATGATGAAGAAATGATCCGTGTACACATCCGTTTGCATCTTTTCCCATGCATCCTCTACGCGATCTCGTAATATACCACAGGACAGAGCCATTTTCCCGATGTTCGTCCTCAGCGACATCATGCAAACATGTCATTAGAGGGTTGTCATTCTTCGTCATTCTATCCTGAATTCGGATGCATCAGAAAGAGTCCACTCGGGATTGTATCTGCAAAAATCATGTATGTGCATGCCGGGATGAAGGTGTGGCAGTGTAGGGCCTGTGTACGTCTAAAAGTGAACCAAGTTCTAACGAGCAGAAGGGCTGCATGATCCGGCATGGGTTGAGAAAGAACGATCTCCGTCCCATAAACAAGAAAAAGAGGTTTTCATCCCGTCTTAAACGTCTTACCCTAAAGTTATGGGTTGTACCTTCTCCAATTTTTTTGTAATTTCCAAGCAGTTGTAAGAATACCATCGATACACGCACGGTTATCCCTCCTCGTCACGTCTAATCAGGGATAAATGGGAATCACTGTGCAACAGACTCGTTGAAAGGGCACGAAGGGTGATGGCGATTACGGCAACCAACAGGCTAAAGATAAAGAGAAGCTCATAGGGCCTATGACGAGAAGCTCGACGGACGTATCCGGGGTATCATTTTGTCCTGTTAAACCCGGATCATAAGAAGATGTTCGGAAGCGTTGGCTATCTGCCGAATGGAAATATGGTGAGCGGCGTGTACAAATATTTTCTGATCCTGAGGCTGGGTGATGCGGAGGTCAAAAACGCCCTGGAAGGGGCGCATGTCAAACCCCTGGACATCACCGGACGGCCCATGAAGGGATGGGTGATGGTGGAGCCCGAAGGATGCGCCAGTGACGAGGCGTTATCGGAATGGCTGGATCGGGCCCGGGCTTTTGTCCAGCAGCTTCCGCCCCAATAAGTCATCCTGTCCCATGAAATGGAGGGAAGGAAAGGTATGGAAGGAAACCCGGTCTTGAAAAAACTCGGACTCAGGGATCAGAATCCTGTGCTGATCATCAACCCGCCGGCAGAATACAAAGTCATCATGGAATCCATTTCCACCGAGATTCATCACGAGCCCAGGCAGACATATCGTTTTGTTCATCTGTTCGTCAGAAGCCGGGAGGAAGTGAATGCTTACGGGAGTACGGCCATCGATAGCCTGGATGGCGACGGGCATTTGTGGGTATCGTACCCCAAAAAGTCTTCGAAAAAATACACCTGCGATATCTCCAGGGATGAGGGCTGGGACTTATTCGGACAGAAGAATTTCGAGCCTGTCATGCAAGTGTCCATCGATGAGGACTGGTCGGCGTTGAGGTTCCGTCGTGTGGATTATATCAAAACGATGGAGCGAAAATCGGCTCTCAGCCAGGCTGGAAAGAGGCGAATAAAAAAATGACGGATGATTCGGCGGGCTGCGAGTCTGGATGTGATTATATCAAACGAGGAGGGTGATCATGAAAACGAGGATTGCACACACAGTCGAACGGAGGTTAATAAACCGTCCTACCATGGCTGTCCTTATGATGGGTGTCGTCCTACTCCTGGCACGCACTCACGAGCCGCTGGCGGCTGAGAAGATCACGGTGCTCCGCTTCGGGCGGTTGGTCAACGGCAAGGGCAAGGTGATCCAGAATGCCGTCGTCGTGGTCAAGGACGACCGCATCCAGCGTATCGACTCAAAAGAGTCGGATTTGCCCAAAGATGCCAAGGTTGTCGATCTGACGGCATACACGGCCATTCCCGGGCTGATCGACGTACACACGCACATGACGTATTACTGGGATACGTCTTTTGGAAAACCGCCGTGGGAGCTCCAGGAAATGCTGGGCCCTGCCATGACCGCGTATCTGGCCCAGGAAAATGCCCGCAAGACACTGGAAATAGGTGTTACCACGGTGCGCGACCTGGGTGCCTTCGATCCCAACACCTGCGACCGCATCGACATTGCCATGCGCGATTTGATCAACATGGGTGCCATGGTGGGGCCGCGGATGTTCGTGTCCGGATACGGCATACTGCCAACGTTTTCGCCAACCACAACAGAACATTTGCCCCGCCGCTGGGGCACGGCCGACGGTGTGGACGAGGTCATGTACATCGTACGGCGGGAAATCGCCGCCGGAGTGGACTGGGTCAAGATGTTCGCGTCCACGGGAAGTGCCGATGACCTGACGGGTTACCAGACGTATACCTATGAAGAAATCAAAGCGGCCGTGGATGTGGCTCATGCTTTGGGTAAACCCATTTCCGTGCATTCGTACGGGCCCGATGCGGCACGTGATGCCATTCGGGCCGGGACGAACACGCTGGAGCATCCCATCGATTTGGACGATGAAACGTTGGCTGAGATGGTTCGAAAAGGCATTTTCTACGTCCCGACCATCGACCACAATCGGTATTATGCCGACTATGCAGACATCTATGGATACGGACCCGAAGTGGTGGATCGCCTGCATGCGTTTATTGAGCGGAATGTGGAGACCACGCGGCGGGCGCACAAGGCCGGTGTGAAGATTGCCATGGGATCGGATGCCGTATTCACGATGTTCGGGGAGAATACGCGGGAGCTGGCCTGGTTTGTCAAGGCCGGTATGACGCCCGCGGAAGCGCTGGCCACGGCTACGGTCAACGCGGCAGAACTGCTGGACATGGAGGATGAGCTGGGGGCGCTCCTGCCTGGCTACAATGCGGATATCGTGGCTGTTGAGGGCGATCCTCTCGCCGAAATCGACGTGGTCATTCACAACGTGCGTTGGGTGATGAAGGGGGGCGATGTGGTTGTGGATAAGACAAAATAGACGTGATGAGGGAATGCCCACGTTGCCCCACCCGACCTTCGGTTGAGACTCGAACAGAGTCGCATCCTTCGAGAACATAAGAGATAGGCTTTCATCGTGGATCATAAACGGGAGGATGGGAATATGAAATGTATAAAAAAGCTCGTCACACCAATCGCCGTATTCGGAGGGATCTTCCTCGCTCATCTCTGGGGAGCCGTATCGCACACCCCTGAAGAGGGGAAGGCGGAAGGACAGCTCATCGTGAATGACGAAGCATCCAAACTCCAGTATGCCTATGCCGTGACTCAGCCTGGTTTTTTCGACGAGACCAAAGAAGACATCCTGGTCATCGTCACGAACATCCCGTTGAGCGATGGGGCTGTAGAGGATTGGGCGGAACGGAACCGGCTAGAATCCGAAGGCACACTTCACTGTATAGAGATGACTGTGAATGCTGAGAAGAGACCGATTTCCGTGAAGATTCGTCATAACGCCTTTGAGGCCAGCCCCAGCGGACTGTCCACGGATGATGTCTTCGAGCCGGTCACCTTCAATGAAAGCACCATCGAAGGTAAAATGTACTCTAAAAATCCGCGCGAATTTTTCGGTACGACCTACACGTATGATGCCACATTTAAGGTAGCCGTTCGTAGAAAGAAGGAGGCGTCACCACCCTCCGCAGCTGATAAAGATACAGCGACCGGGAGTCCTCAGGCAGCCGTTTACAGGGCTTACGAGAAAGCCGTCCAGTCCGGAGACATGGAAGCGTTGAAGAAGGTCGTATCGGCCGAAGCGGTAGAACAGCTTTCCGGACCCGATGCAGAGGAGATGATGGGATTCATGACGTTGTTCCTTCCCAATAATGTGGAATTTTTAAGGGTAACGGTGGAGGGTGAGTCGGCTGTTCTGAACGTGAGTGGTGAACTCGACGGGGAGCAGGTCGAGGGAAGCATCGAGTTTGTGCTGGAAGAGGGGCAATGGAAAGTGGCAGGATCGAGTTGGTAGTTGAATGAATTCAGATAAAGCGGAACTCATCCGCAAGAAATACAAGTACCGGCGTCTCATCATGGAGGGCAAGCTCGTCCTTCCTCATGAGGATGCCGTCAAACTGCTGGGGCCGGACTGCGCCTATCATCTGTATTCTGTAAAGGACACAAAAAGAAAGCCCCGGTCGTCTGCACGGGGGCGGCGCAGGGCGAAGACTTAATGCTGCCGTTCACCGTGGGTGCTTGGATATGATCCGCATAAAAGGTGGGTCACGATGAAATCATCGGACAGTTCGACAGAAATGGAGGCCATCTATCGAACGGTCTCTCCGGAGAACATACCCTGGAATTTGCGGGAACCGCCGGACGTTCTGGTTGACTTTTTGAATCAAGGCGTCGTAAGACCCTGTCGATGCATCGACCTGGGATGCGGCTTGGGCTATTATACGGTTTACCTGGCCTCGCATGGATTTGATGCAACGGGTGTGGATGTATCGCCCACGGCCGTTCGTATGGCCAAAGAGAATGCCCGGGAGGCAGGTATCCAATGCCGTTTTGTAGCGGCCGATCTCCTCGAACGTCTTTCGGATGATTTGGGAACGTTCGATTTTGCCTGCGACTGGGAACTACTTCATCATATCGATCCCGGACATAGAGATCGTTATCTGCAGAACGTAGTTCGACTGTTGAATCCGGGAGGCTATTATCTGTCGGTATCGTTCAGCGATACAGATCCGCATTTTGGCGGATCGGGCAAGTACCGAAAGACGCCCCTGGGGACAGTCCTTTATTTTTCTTCGGAAACGGAATTGAGAATGCTTTTCGAGCACTATTTGAACATCATCGCCCTTCACGCCATCGAGATTCCGGGCAAAACCGAACCCCATCGAGCAAATTATGCGTTATGCGAGAAAGCGTCGGATTGAATAAAAGGATCGATAGAGGGGTCTTTATAGATAGAAGAATAATTGCGAAATTAGCGAGGAGGATCGATTGACGAGAAAACAGCGAATCGCCCTGGTGGGTATTATCGTGAGTATTCTTGCGGGCATCGCATCGGGAATGTCGATGATCGGCAGCGAAGCCAGGATTCCGCATGTCCTGATTGTCTTTTTTTCGGGCTTCGGAGGAGGTGCATCGCTGGCGGCGTTTATCAAGAAGCATCAGACCATTCAGAAATCCATGTCTCGTGAGGAACGGGCATGAACAAGATCGAAGAGATTGCACAGAAAAGACGAGAAGCTCATCAACGGCTTCTATCGATGAAATCAAAAACATACAAGGCGTTTCTCGAGATGGAGAAGGCGACCTATTCGGATGGAGCACTGTCCAAAAAAATCAAGGAACTCATGGCTGTCAGTATATCCGTGGTAATCAACTGCGAATCCTGCATGGAGTGGCATATCCGGCAGGCTGCCAAGGCGGGCGCCCCTGTGAAGGAAGTCCTGGAAGCCATCGAAGTCGGTATCGAGATGGGAGGTGGGCCGGCTACGGTATCTGCCCGTTTTGCCCTGGATGTGATGCAGGATGTGTTCGGATCGATGCTTGAGCGGCCTGATGTCGATGAAATTGCTTGATAAATTCCAGGATTATGTATAGAATAGTCACGAACGGATAGATGTGATCCGTATGATCTATGTGGAAAGGAGGAACGATGCGGTTACAGAAATGTGTGTTTTTGTTGATACTCTCCGTCGGTCTCATACTGACTGTGTCTGCGCAGGAACGTTTTAGCGGAGACCGTGCATACGAAAATATCAAAACACTCTGCAAGCCGGAGTTTGAGGGTCGAAAGACCGGACTGGTCAGTGCCCGAGCCGCAGCGGAGTGGATCGCCAGCCGGTTCGAAGAATGGGGACTGGAGCCCTGCGGTGATGACGGGTCTTACATCCAGGAATTCCCCATGCTGGTTACCCGGCAGACGAAGCCGTCCCACCTGGAATTGAAGAACGGCCTGTTCGGCCCTGTGCAGTACCAGGAGGGAAATGATTATACCGTGTATTTCAATTCCGGATCGGGCCGCGCGGAGACCGAAGTCGTATTTGCCGGATTTGGAATCTCCGAGCCGGAGAAGGGTTGGGATGATTATACCGGTATCGACGTGCAAGGCAAGATCGTCCTGATAGACCGTGGCCTGCCCGAAGGGAAGGAAGACATTGTGGAGGGGAACGACCGGGATTATCGAATCCGGACGGCAGCCGAGAAGGGCGCTGCGGGCCTCCTGATGATGCGGAGGGAATTCCCGGTTCTGGGAGGCACGATTCGCCAAGGCGGTTATCAGGCCCGGCTGATGTCCGCGGCTGTGTCCAGAAAATTGGCACGGGACATTTTTCAGGGAACGATGAAGAACATGGATCACACCCTGGAAGATCTGAAGAAATCGACGCAGTCGTTCGCCACGGGAAAGACGATGAAGATGGACGTTGCTTTTGACCGGATCGAACCCGGACAGGGCGAGAATGTCATCAGTATCATTCGAGGCTCCGATCCGGTCTTGAAGGATGAATACATCGTGGTCGGCGGACATATGGATCATAACGGGCCTGTACCCGGCGGACACGTGTACGTGGGTGCCGATGACAACGCATCGGGCACGGCCGTGGTCATGGAGCTGGCCCGGACACTGGCGAGCCGTGAGCAGAAGCTTCGCCGGTCTGTGGTCTTTGCCGGTTTTGGCGGCGAGGAACAGGGGCTTCTGGGCTCGACGCATTTTGCCGGTCACCCCACCGTGCCCGGATATAAGATCGCGACGATGTTCAATTTCGACATGGAAGGCCAGGGTGACGGCGGCGGCAGTGTAGGCGGCCGGAACTACTTTCCGGAAATTTTTCACAAAGTCTATAACGCGCTGCCCGACTCCGTGGATAAAAAACTGCGTGTTGGCAGGGGGTGGGGATTCGGTGGGTCGGATCATGCCCCGTTTATCCAGCAGGGCATACCGGCATTGGGATTCCATTCGACGGGACGTCATCCGTTCTACCATCGGGTGGAAGATAACATCGGATCCATCAACGTCGCCTCTCTCCAGTTTGTCGGAGACAGGGCCTACGAACTGCTCGTTGCTCTGGGGGATTACCCCTCCAGTTTGCTGTTCGAAGGATACGCCCGGGGCCGATGTTTTACGCTATTCGGGGATCAAATCGATTTTGGTATGAAGACGTGGATAAAAGACTGTTCAGAGGACTGCTTGAAAGAACACGTGGATGCGGCAGTGGGCATTGGTGTCCGGGTTGCTGTCATGGATATCCAAGCATGGAATGAAAGCAATGAGCCCGATTTGTATGGAGCCGTTGATGCGTTTGACGGATGGATCGGTCAACATTCCGATCATGTGATGCGGTATGAGGACAGTGGTTCGCTGAACAGGGCAGCTGGATCGGGCAAGCTTGCCGCAGCGCTGGGGATGTCGGGCACGACGATCCTGGGGGGGAATGAAGGACGGCTTCGTCAGCTCGCCAGACTGGGATTGGACGTGATCCGGTTGGACGATTCCCATGATCCCGTTTTCGACGACTCTGCACCAAGCGCGTGGGGCAAGAGCGTCCTCGAAGTATGCAAAAAGGAAAATATCCTGCTCGTCCTCGGTCTTGCCGATCCGGGTGTGACGATGTCGGTGATAGAAGCCTACAACGGGAAGGCCGTTGTACGGGCGCCGGTGAAGCATATACTGGAAAATCAGGACGCCTGCCGGCGTGTTGTGGATGATCAAAACTCACTCTTAACGGTGGAATGCTGCTCGGAGACAGAGGCGGATCAACTCTCACAAATCATGGATACGTTGGGAACAAGGGCCATCCACTTCTCGATGTTTTCGTCCCCCTCAGAACATCGAGGGAAGGAATCCCATAAGTCAGCATCGGCGGAAGGATTCTTCCGTCTGATCCAGAATCTGTACGAAAAAAGAATGGTAGGCCGTGATAAGAGCACGGTCTATGACGAGATGGTGCGGGTGCTGGGAGGCAATTTAAGAAGGGTTCTGGGCGAGAGCGGGTAATCCGGTCGTGCGGACGATTTCTTTAGGAGACTATGAAGTCAGTATCTTGTCGTAGATGCTGGTTCTTATAAAGGTGTTCTAATTATCCATCCAATGAAGCCGGGATTTTCTATGAAAAGGAAACGTGTCGTCCTCATCGTATTTTTCATGTGCCTCGTTTTTCGTAATCCTCTCGTCTCGGATGAGCGGCCAGCCAGCTGGTCTGTTGGCGAAGAATTGGTCTATAAGGTCAAATGGTCCTTCCTGCGCCTGGGCACGCTCCGCGCCCAAATCAGCGATACGGTATCTATCGACGGTCAGCGGGCGTATCACATACGGCTGTTCGTCGACTCGAATCCAACCCTGTTTTTCGTGAGTCATCATGCGGTTTATGAGACGTTTTTCGACGATACACTGAAGGTGTTTCTCTTCCGATGTGATGAAAAAATCGAGGGTGTGACGTATCATACAACCTACCGCATCGATCATGCCGACAAGCGGGTCTACATCGATATGACAGACGAGAAGGATCCCACGAATCAGATCGTCGATACGACATCGTTTCAGGGAACACTATACGACGGTACCTCCCTTCTCTATTATGCAAGGGCCCACGTGCATGACGCGAAGACCGATACGGTACGTTACATGGACGACGGCAGGGTCGAGCTGGCCATCATCGACTTCCAAGGAGAAAAGGGGTCCGTGAAAATTGGCGCCATTGACGAGCCGGTTCTGGCGTATTATCTCGAAGGGCATGTGATGGGTGGTGGGATTGCAGGTTTAAAGGGACATTTTAAAGGCTGGTTCGCCAGGGACGAACGGCGCCCTCCGCTCAAGGCCAAGATGAAGGTGTTCATCGGTTCTGTGACGCTGGAACTGGAATCGTGGAAAGTTTGGGAACCTGATCGCTAAGGGTCGATGATCCTTTCACCGGATTATTTTGGACACATTATTTAGGAATCGTTGTATACTGGGATTTAACACTGGGCATGTTTAAAATCGACAGCACGAATAGATAAAAATACTAATGTTTGATGAATGCCGGTTCCATTTGTTAACCGAGTCCGCGATAAATTCTATGGTTCGTCATTATCAGGTTGAAGGATAACGAGTAGAATGTCTTACCCAGAGACAAAAAAGACGATCCGCACATTTGCAATGGCATCGTTCCTGAACGATCTGGGATCGGATATAATTTATCCTATATGGCCCCTTTTTGTGACAAACATACTGAATGCCAATATGGCTGTTTTAGGATTGATCGACGGCTTGGGCGAAGCCGTTGTTGCGATCTCTCAAGCGGTTGCCGGCTACACTTCAGACAGGATCAAAAAAAGGAAAGTGTTCATCTGGACAGGCTATGTAATGGGAGCGTTGTCCAGGGTTGGATACGCGTTTGCTAGGACTTGGCCGTTTCTCGTGCCGTTTCGTATACTGGATAGAGCCGGAAAAATCCGTGCAGCCCCTCGAGATGCCATCATTGCAGAAATTTCAACGCAGAAGAACCGGGGAAAACATTTTGGACTTCTCCGGGCGGTTGACAACCTGGGCGCCGTCTGCGGTGTACTTGTGTGCCTTTTGTGTTTCAGATTACTCGGTTACCGAAATCTGTTCCTTCTGGCAGCGATTCCATCGGCCGTCGGCGCGTTTCTCATCGTTCTCTGTATTCGGGAACGAAACATATCGGATAAAAAGATATACAGAGGCATTTCTTTAAGCAATTTTAACACCCCGTTTCTGTTGTTCTTGGCCTCGAGTGCCTGTTTTGCGTTAAGTACGTTCAGCTATTCTTTTCTATTACTATATGCAAGTACTAAAGGATTCCGAACAACATTTGTCCCTGTATTCTATCTGTTGTTCACATTGCTTGCATCTTTTACCGCAATGCCTTTTGGCAAGCTTTCTGACAAGATTGGAAGAAAAGCTGTTTTATACGTGGGTTTTTTGCTATGGATGCTGGTCTGTATAACCGCTGTTCTAGTTCCCAGTCGATCGGGTGTTCTAATGATTTTTGTGTCCTACGGCTTGCATCGTGGTGCTATGGAGCCCGTCCAAAAAACGTATGTTTCGGAACTGGCCCCGATGAATTATAAAGCCGCCAGTTTGGGTGGTTTTCAAATGTTCATCGGTTTATGTGCTTTTCCAGCGTCCCTGGTAGCCGGTCTGCTCTGGGACGAGATCGGAATCACAGCACCGTTTTATTTCTCGATGGGAATGGCGGTCCTTTCTGCGATATTGTTGTTTTTTGTGAAGAGTGAAAATCGATGATCTTTTGTTTTTGGATAACATATTCATTTGAATGAGTGTCATGAAGTCACCCGATTGTTTTGACAAGGAGGTTTTAAAATGGTACGGCAGAAACGCATGCATTCGGCAGGTTTGATTTGTCTACTGTTTATCTTGTGTGTTTTGAGTACCGTGTTGGATGCTCAGGATATCACAAAGATCGATACGCTTATTTCAATGTACCACGCCTACGGACAGTTCACCGGTACGGCACTGGTGGCAGAGAACGGCCAGGTGATCTTTAAGAAGGGATACGGTCTGGCCAATCGTGAATGGAATATTCCCAACGAGCCGAATACGAAGTTTCGCATCGGATCCATCACCAAGCAGTTCACGGCGATGCTCATCATGCAGCTCGTGGAGGAAGGAAACATCAAACTCGACGATAAACTCACCGATTATCTGCCGGATTATCGCAGAGATACCGGGGATCAAGTCACGATCCATCATCTGCTGACGCACACGTCGGGCATTCCCAGTTATACGGAGGAGCCCGACTTTTTTCCGGACGTGAGCCGCGATCCTTACGGAGTGGACGAATTCGTCCAATCATTTTGCAGCGGCGATCTGGAATTCGAACCCGGCTCCCAATTCCGGTACAACAATTCCGGGTATTTCCTCCTGGGAGCCATCATCGAAAAAATCACGGGCAAGACGTATGAAACCGTTCTCCAGGAACGGATTCTCGAGCCGCTGAACATGACGGGAACCGGATACGACCGCCATGCTCCCCTCATTCCCAACCGTGCTTCCGGGTATACGAGAACGTTCGACGGATACGTGAATGCGGAATACCTGAATATGTCGCTGCCTTACGCGGCGGGATCGATGTACGCCACGGTGGAGGATCTGTACCTGTGGGATCAAGCCCTGTATACGGAGAAACTCCTGTCCAAAAAATACAAAGAGATGATGTTCAAACCCCACTTTCCTGCGATGGGGGGACACTACGCCTATGGTTGGACGATACGGTATCTCCCTGTAGGAACTACGGGAGATAGTGTTCTAACCGTCAGTCATGGCGGTGGGATCAACGGGTTCAACACATTGATCCTTCGCGTTGTCAAGCCCAAACATCTCGTCGTGCTCTTCAACAACACGCCAGGAGCGAATCTGGGAGGCATGGCCCAGGGCATCCTCAACATTCTGTATGAGCAGCCGTTCGACCTGCCGAAGAAGTCCATCGCAAGAGCCCTGCATGCCGTCATTCTGCAGGACGGCATCGAGTCGGCCATCGAGACGTATCACAAGCTGAAGGCCCACCAGGAAGAATCTTACGATTTCCGTGAGGGGGAACTCAACACCTTGGGGTATCGGCTTTTGGGTTCTGACAAAATCGACGAGGCTGTGGCGATATTTAAGCTCAACGTCGAACTTTTTCCAGAATCTTTCAACGTGTACGACAGCCTGGGAGAAGCGTATATGCGGAAGGGGGATACAGAGCTGGCTATCAAGAATTACGCGAAATCCTTGGACATCAATCCCAACAACACGAATGCCATCCGAATGATGAATCGGATGATCGAAGAAGAATGAAGAGTTACGACTACGACAGGAGAGACCAGGTTCGAGAATTGACCTGGGATGATTTCGCCACATTCTCCAAGTACTTGGCGGAACGGCTGGCTCCTGAAAATGTTGACATCATCATCGGCATTGCCCGGGCGGGCCTGCTGCCGGCCACGGCCGTATCCTGCATGCTTCGCAAGGAGATGTATCCCATCCGGTTGACACGCCGAAAGGATGATGTTGTCGTTTCCGAAAGACCGATCTGGAAAGTAACGCTTCCAGAAATCGAATTGGGAGGTCGTATCATTGCCGTTGTGGACGAGATTGCGGATACAGGTGAGACGCTGTCGATGGTGGCCGAGGGGGCCAGAGAACGGGGTGCAAAACGGATCATCACAGCCTGTTTGATCTCCCATACGTGGGCCATGCCCAAGCCCGATATCGTCATCCTGGAGACGGACGATCTGGTTCTGTTTCCGTGGAGCACTCGAGTATACGATAAAGGCGAGTGGCGAATCCACCCCGAGATTGAGGATCCGATTCGGAAGTTGAAGCGAAGGACGTGAATCAGAGTCGTACGGTTCGGACACATGTCCTCAATACAGATGTAAGCTCTGGATAATTTAAACGATATTTATGTCGTATAAATCCAACTCGATCCGAATCCACACCCCTTGTCGGGATATAGAATGTATCGATCTTCACCAATACGAGACCATACCTCTCAAACGAATGCTCGTGACCTGTTCTTGCGCCGGGGGAACCCATACCGTATCGAAAGGTAAAAGAATGGCATGGCCGAAACAGACGTGTAATAATTTAACGCTATGGGACAACACGTCGGTTTTACCGGTTTAGGAGTGTATTATCGTTAATAAAGGCTCAAGAAAGAGGATACGGTCATGAGTTCTCATACATGTAAGGTCAAGAGAAAAGTCAGGGGCGTGGATGTGAAGGAGGGGGCCGGCGTGAAGGTTCATCGACGCATCGGGACGCGCGAATTGGGTCACATCGATCCTTTCGTCCTCCTGGACGAGTTCAAGAGCGCCAATCCCGAGGATTACATCGCCGGATTCCCGATGCATCCGCATCGCGGCATCGAAACCATCACGTATATGATTAAGGGTGCGTTCCGGCACGAAGATTCCAAGGGAAACGGGGGCCTGCTGACGGATGGGTGTGTGCAGTGGATGACGGCCGGTCGGGGTATACTGCACAGCGAAATGCCCGAACGCACCAAGGGCTTGTTATGGGGGTATCAGCTTTGGCTGAGCCTACCGGCCAAGGACAAGATGATTCCACCCCAGTATCAGCATCTGTCGCCGGAAGATATTCCCACTGTCGAAGACGATGGTATGATCGTAAAAGTCATCTCCGGCAACTATCACGGTACGACGGGTCCTGCTACCAATCGGGTCAAAACGCATTATTTTGATGTGGCCGTGGATAAAGGACAGGTTTTTAAATTTCCCATGGATCCAAAAATGAACAGCTTCTGCTATGTCCATACGGGCTCCGTGCTCATCGATCCGCATGGCGATCCTCACATGGTGCACGAGAAAGAATTGGCGGTGCTGGACAACAACGACATGGTGGAAATAAAGGGAGTGTCGGACAAGGCGGGATTCTTACTCCTGTCGGCTTATCCGAACAACGAGCCCATCGTGAAAGGAGGGCCGTTCGTGATGAACTCCACAGAAGAGATAGCCCAGGCCTTTGTAGACTATCAGAACAGCGTTCTGGATAAATAAACAGGCAATCGGGACAGGAGATGGTCATCCTCTCCTGTCCAGGAAAGGAAGCGATACTGTGCGTCATTCAAGTTTGGTGAACTGGGAGAGAAAATTAAAAAAGGCTCTCGATGAGTTGGACGACTTCCTGGAGGATAAATACGAGGGCAGGTACCGTCTCCATCCGGTGAGGTCCGGCCGGGGCAAGACATCCAGCAAAGCCCATGACGGTCTGTTCGATATTGTAGCCAAGTTTACCCTGGGTGCGGGATCGCAGTTCGGAAGGGGCTACGTCATAGACGTTGATGTGGCTACGCTGGAGGACATTCCCCAGAAAGTACAGCAGGAAATCGAAGACCAGGCCCTGAAGAAATTACGAGAGACGATTCCCAAGTACTTTCCAGACACAGACCTACGGGTGGACAAGGACGGGAAGGTCATCAAAATTCACGGCGATCTGAGTCTGGGAACGCTCTAGTCACTCTTCACACCGCATATGAAACGACATGCGGGTGTGTCGTGTCTCCTTTTTAAAATGATTGGGTTGCCATGCCTCTTATTCGATTCGAAAAGCGAACCGTGACTACGCGGATTCGTCATCCGCTGAAGGACTTTCAGGTCACGGAGGAGGAGGTCGAGGTCAGGACGGACCCGCTCCTGGGATATACCTCACGAATACTAAGCTCCAAGGGACTGGATGCACAGCCTGAAAACGATCCGCTCCCGGATTTTGCCAAGGCGTCGCCCCCCTGTTTTTTCTGTGAAGGCCGGGTCGAAACCCAGACACCCATGCTCCCGGAGGAGATACATCCACCGGGCCGGATACAAGTCGGCAAGGCCCTGCTTTTTCCAAACCTGGCAGGCTACGGTAAATACAGCGGTGTCTGTATTCTTTCGAAAGATCATTTCCTGCCCGTCGAATCGTTCCAAGTCGAACTCATTGTCGATGCCCTCAGGGCATGCCAGGTGTATTTTCAACGGTGTGCTCGGGCCGACGAAGAGACGCTTTACCCTTCCGTGAACTGGAATTACCTGCTCCCCGCAGGAAGCAGTCTGCTGCATCCCCATCTTCAACCCATCTTGGACCCGATACCCACGAACACTCATCGCGACATCATCGATACCGCCCATGTATACGAAGAAATATCGGGAACCCGTTATTGGCAGGATTTCAGGGAGACCGAGAGGAACGGACCGAGATTCCTGTTCGAATCCGATGGCGGATTCTGGTTTACGCCGTTTGCGCCCGTAGGGTTTAACGAGTGCAACGCCCTGGTTGGTCGGGGTGAATCGTTCCTGGACCTGGACGCCCGAATCCTGGAAGAGATAGCGGAGGGGCTTCACCGAGTTTTCCGGTTTTATTACCGGATGAAGCACAACAGCTTCAATCTGGTCCTCTTCTCTCCGCCCGTTGGGTGTGAATCGAGCGATAGCATGCCCTGCCTGCTGAAGGTGGCATCCAGGCCCGTGTTTGCACCGTATTACAGGAACGATGTGACCTTCTTCGAGCGGTTTCATCAGGAATCGGTCATCGACAGATCGCCGGAGGAATTGGCGGAGGCGTTACGAAATTTTCTGAAGCATCATAAATAATCAAGGGAGAGATTATTAAAATGCACAGATGTATGAAAAGTGTACCGTGTTCCAATCGGATGACGGCGTTCACCGACACGCAGATCGCACAGGCACGGAAGCAGGTACCGGCCTGGGACGTATTGGAGGAGGACGGGATGAAGAAGATACGCCGAACGTTTCCTTTCAAGACCTTCCCAGAAGCGCTGGCTTTCACCAACATGGTGGGTGCTTTGTCAGAGGCGGAGAATCACCATCCTTCGATCCAGATCGAATCGGAGATGGTCACAGTGACGTTTTATACGCACAAGGTGAACGGGCTGCACGATGACGATTTCTTGATGGCGCGTAAGATTGATCAAATCGCAAAATAGGAGGTCGATTTGGCGTTTAAAATCGTGTGGATGGACCGATTCCTGGCCGTGGTGGCCTTTGCATTGGGTGTGGTCAGTATCTTTATCCGGGATGTGGACAAGTGCCCGATTTATTTCATGCTCGCCTATGTCCTGTGGCGGTTGAAGTAATACCCAATCAATCGGCCCGTTTTCATGAAGGATGTGTAACGGCGCATATCTTATGATGCGTCAAAGGTGCTGGTGATGATACGCACATCCAGCTTCCACGAAATCGACGTTCCATGTCGTATCGGATGTATCGCAAGACCCGTGTGAAACAGGGGAAGGTGAGGAAGCCATCCCATGGACGATCCCATGGCTCATTTTCGGTTTTATGAGGAACTCAACGATTTTCTTCCTTCCCAGAAACGCAAGACCCGATTTCCGTATACGTTTAAGGGGACACCTTCCGTGAAGGATGCCATCGAAGCCATGGGTGTGCCCCATACCGAAGTGGACCTGATCCTCGTGAACGGCCGGTCGGTGGCCTTTGATTATCGTCTTTGCCAGGGGGATCGCGTGTCCGTGTATCCGGTCTTCGAGAGTCTCGACATCTCGCCGGTTATCAGGCTGCGGGCTGCGCCCCTTCGCCGCATCGCCTTTATCTGCGATACGCAGCTCGGCCGGCTGGCCCGGCTTCTGCGCATGATAGGATTCGACACCCTGTACCGGAACGATTACGACGATCCCGAGATTGTCCGCATATCGCTGAAGGAGAAACGCATCATCCTGACGCGGGATATGGGTATCCTGAAACAAAAGGTCGTGACTCACGGATACTGGATTCGTTCTACGTCACCGGATGAACAGCTGGAGGAAGTGCTCCGACGTTTCGATCTTCTTGGACAGATCGAGCCGTTTCGTCGGTGTCTGATATGCAACGGCATCGTGAAGCGAGTGGATAAGGAGGATGTCCTCCATAGGCTGGAGCCTAAAACAAAACGTTATTACGACGAATACTACGAGTGTCCGGATTGCGGGAGGATATACTGGAAGGGGTCTCACTATCAGCGCATGAAAGCCAAGATGGAAAAATACATCGGAGGCATTCGTGAAGATCATTAAAAAGGTTTTATTTTTTGTTTCCCTTTTTGCCGTCTATCTCATCCTGAAAGAATTGGTCGTGCTTTACCAGTTCATGCGTTCCATTCATCCTGTGGCCGGATACGGCGCCCTGGCCGCCATTATCGTGTTCATTTCGTATTTTATCCTGGTGCCCCTGTTTCAGATCGTCCGGATTCCCAGGAATTTTGCGCCGACGAGGAAGATGAAAAAGGTCCCGGATTTGGTAGAGCGCCGTATGCGGTACTTTCGTACGAATCCAAACCTACTGGACGCCGGTTTCGATTTCGATACCGTATCGCCCGATGAGGAGGGCTATCAAAAGATTGTCGAATTCTTGAAGCCCCAGGCCGAACAGATACGAAAGAAATATGTGACCCAACTATTCTACAGCACGGCCATCGCGCAGAACGGATTCCTGGATGCGATTTTGATACTGTCGTCGAGCATCAATCTCGTGAAGGATCTGTTTATCCTCTACCACGGACGGGTTTCCAACAAGGATCTTCTGGCCATAGCCAAGAGAGTCTATTACTCCATGGCCATCGGAGGTTCGGAAGGAGTCGAGTATGCCACTGAGGAGATTTTTTCCAAACTGACGGCAGGGGGCATTCGTAGCATTCCCTTCGCATCGAAGATACTGGGCTCGATTGCCGACGGATTCGTGAATGCGGCCCTCCTGACGCGCATCGCCATCATCACCGAGAATTACTGCAAATACATCTACATCAAATCAGAGAGGGATTTGTATCCGACTTTCAACGCCGTAATCTCGTCCACCAAGATTATCACCTCCGACGTGATCGAAAAAATATTCAGTGAGCTCAAGCATATCGCGAAAGACCGTACCAGCCGGTACGTGCTGATGACAGTCAACCCTGTGGGTTACATCGTGGGGCATGCCATGGCGAAGAAAGCGGAGCGTTCGGACAAGTTGTCTCCCGTCCAGAGAGAAATGATGCGTGAGACGGCCATGCTTGCCCAGAATCCCATCGGGTATGGATTCGGAAAAATCGCCGGACTGTTTAAGAAAAGACGAAAATCGCTGGAGGAATCATTCGTATTGGACGATACCGTCCTCTGATTTTCCACATCATCAAACGAGGGATAACACGATGCTGGACGACCGGCACATCGTACGATTTTTTGATTGCATGAGCCAGTGAAAGGATAGCCAGTTGGTGCATCTTCTCTCGGATTCTGCCGAGTACTACTTTCCCAAGATTCAACCCTTGCAGGGCAAAGATCGAATTCTGAAGTTTTTCAAGTTCCTCTGGCGGCAGTATCCTGAACTGACGTTTGAG
Source organism: uncultured bacterium (assembly GCA_964614115.1). GTDB lineage: Bacteria > Zhuqueibacterota > QNDG01 > QNDG01 > DSAB01 > CAZTKR01. The sequence continues at coordinate 18,151 of CAZTKR010000022.1, forward strand.
ATTCAGAGGGTGATTCTTCAGGGACAGACGGCGGCTGTGCACTGGAAAAACCGGGGGATAAACCGAAAAGGCGAGCCGTATGAGAACGAGGGGGTCACGCTTCTGGAGATCAAAGATAATAAGTTCGTTTATATCAGCGATTTCTTCAAGGATACGGGTCTCTTTTAATATCACCTTTGATACCTACTGCATGACGACTGCTGGCAGAATGTGATCCGATACAACGGACAGGAGAGATTCCATCTGGTGCCATTCGGTTTCTGTATCTGGGTTGGCTGTTGTCACGATAACCATGTCGAGATCGGGTACGTTGAGTATGAATTGACCGCCATAACCCGAGGCAAAATAAATCGGGTGTCGGCCAAACCTGCCCGTCCACCATAAATACCCGTATCCCACATCCTCCATTTCATGCCAGGGTTCTGTAAAATCTCGATAGTTCCGGACAGACGTCTCGATCCATTCAGAAGACAGGATCTGTCTGCCGTTGATGCGGCCGTTCTTCAGGTAAAGATATCCGAATCGGGCCATGTCTCTGGGGGACAGGTACAGACAGCTTCCGCCGTAATGAATCCCGTTTCCGTCGGTCAACCACTTTACCCTCTGGATTCCAAGGGGACGGAACAGATGATTCTGTGCAAAGGCCAGAGTCGACATGTCCGTTGCCTGGGTGATGATTCCCGATAACAAGTGGGCCGAATGGCTGGAATAACAGAAATCTTCTCCTGGATCGTACTGGAGGGGGGAGTCGATGATGATCTTGAGTAGGTTGTTCCAATCCTTTTTATAGACCGGCATCGTCAGTATTTCGCCGAAACCGGCCTGCATCGTCAATAAATGCCGTATCGTGATGTCGCGTTTTCTCAGATCCATAATGGATTCGAGCTCATCCTGAAAATAATCCTGCAGTTGTTGATCCACGCTATCGATGTATCCCTTCTCCAGAGCGATGCCCACCAGGGCGGAGGTCACGCTCTTTGTCGCGGAGTAGACAGGATTCATCGTGTTTGCAGAATGATGATGATACCACTCGACTACCAGATACCCGTTCCGCACCATGAGAAAACTGGTTACATAGTCCATTTTTTCGATGATTTCTAAGGCGCCTTGCAGTACATCGGGATTCAAGTCCTGATCCTCAGGAGCAGATACGGGCCATGGGTACGGTTTCGTGACGTTTTCCTTGAATAAAATGCCGGTGGAGCAGGTGACTACGACAAGCAGGCCGATTTTCACGGATACAATCCATATGAAGACAATACTCTTCACAATGACATCATATTTTTCTTTGGTACCGAGGAGAATGATATCCATCGACACCGATGAATCGTCCTGCTCGATGGGATATGCAATGGCCATGTCCCTTTACCGGGATTCGTCCTGGGGCTTTAATGCCTCCAGGAACGCCATGTCGATCCAGTAGATGTCCCTGTTTCCCCGCCTAGTACTCGTGAAGAAAAAATACTTACCGTCGGGCGACACGTAGGGACGGTTTTCTGAGGCCGATGAATTCACGCCGCCGCCCATGTTGACGGGTTCTGTCCATGAACCGTCCCTCATGCGAAACGCCACGTAGATATCATCGCTCCCGTATCCCGCCGGTTTAGTGGAACAGAAGATAAGGTAGCTCTCATCGGGCGCGATATAGGGATCCCATTCGTGTTCCTGAGTATTGATGGGGGCTCCGAGGTTTTCGGGTTCCTGGTACGTACCATCTATCCGGTGTGAGCGGAAGAGGTCGGACTTGCCGAATCCACCCCGTCCACGGCAGAAAAAGTAGAGCGTTCCGTCCCGGGTCATCGAGGGGTAGCTTTCGTGCTGATCCGTGTTGATGGGGGCGTCGAGACGGCGTGGTTTAGACCAACCGGTATCGGTCTTCTCGACCATCCAGATGTCACCGTCTTCTCTTTGGACACTCCTATTCTGTATCGGTCGCTGTGATGTGAACAGCAGGGTCTTGCCGTCGGGTGCCATCGTAAAGTCTTTGTCTCGGTAGGGACTCGAGAACGGTGCCGCTTCAGACCGAGACCATCGATCATCTTTCAGTTCGATGATATAGATTTCATCCTCGGAGTCCCATTCTCTCCGGAAGATAAAGAGTTTGCCATTCAGTGCGAATCCAGAGCAGCCTTCTTCCTGATCCGTGGATATGATTCCCGGCGCAAACAGCTCCGGTGTCGTCCCAGGCGGCTCTTGACCCAAGTACGGGCCCTGCACATCGGGAGACGGTTGGTTCTGGGTGCAGCCTGCTTTGAGCAGAAAAATCGTTAGAAACAACACAGAAAAAAGTGGGAGTCGTTTAGTGACAGGCATGGTGTACTCCGATATTTCATGGTTACATGTTGGAATCATCACTCACCATCGTTGATGAACTTTTAGGGATAATCCCGTTATATGTGACGCACTTTACCCTTTCTCAAGAGTAAAGTACGATGACCATCGTACGGCATAGTCTGATTGTGGCTCTGTCGATGACTACAACTAGGACACGAGAGTGCGCGTGATTTTCACCACCAGATCCGCTGTCGGGTCAGGACACCGGACATATTCGGTGGTCACACCGTCGGGATCGATGACTTTTTCGTAAGGCGTTCCCTCGTATTTCCACGATAGCGTCACGCCATGCTCCAGAAGCCGGATGAATTCAATCATGGACGCCCGCAACCAGGGGCAGATTTTTCCCCAATCCTTCGGGTATTCAAACGTATCGCCTTTTTTATGACACCACGAGTCTTCACGCGCCTCGTAAATCTCCAGGGCGATCTTGTACCGTTTACGCTGGGACTGCCCTCCTGCGGCCGTGGCGCCCACGATGGACGGCATGGCAGCGAGACCGGCCAGACTGCCGCATGACGTTCCTATAAACTCTCTTCGCTTCATACGTTTCTCCTCTCTTATCTTTTACGTACTCGGTTTTCTTGATCCGAAAGTCACTCAATCGGTTTAAAATCCTGAATGATCCTGGCGTCCACCCAGTAGGCGTCTCCGCCTCCGTTTTGCGGCGCTTTCCACGCCTCCAGGATGGCATCGTAACTGAGCGGGCTCTGGCTCCAGAGATCGCCATACCTTCGGCTGGTATAAAAGAGGTACCTGCCGCACGGTGAGAGCATCTGACAGTTTTCGCCACCCCGGGAATTGATTCTTTCCCCCATGTTCTTCAGGGGCGACCAGGAGCCGTCTTCTCCACGAAAGGTGATGTAAAGATCGGAACTGCCGATATGTTCCTCCTCCCTCACGGTGGAGACGATCAGGTAGCTCTCGTCAGGAGCGATAAACGCATCGCCCTCGAATCCAGGACTGTTGATGGGTGGGGGCAGGAGTTCGGCTTCCACGTATTTGCCGTCCACCTTTTTGGCTCTGTAGATGTCGCTGGCACCGATGCCGCCTTCCCGGCGGGATTGGAAGTAGAACGTCCCGTCCCTGGTCAGAGATGGGTAGAACTCGTGCGTTTCCGTGTTTATCGGGTAATCCATGTTGGCGGGTTCCGTCCATCCATTCTCTGTTCTATGTACGACCCAGATATCGTAATCCTCTTCCGGGTCTCCGTGTCCTGACCGGGGTCTGTTGGAACAGAAATACACGGTGTTCCCGTCGAAGGATACGAAGGGATCCACACCGCCATGCTCGCCGGAGAAGGGCGCTACTTCAGGCTTTGTCCATCGGCCATTTTCCTCACGGGTCATGACGAGCGCCCATTTCATCGGTCCGACGGAGACGGAATAAATGACCTCCTTTCCTCCTGGGAAAAAGACGGCGTTGAGTTCATACAACCCGGTAGATAGGACACCCGGGGCGAACAGCTCACCCTCCAGGCCGGGCGGTTTCTGGCCGAGATATTCACCCTGGAATACAGGAAAATTACTTTTCTGACTGCAGTTTAGCTGCAGAAGCACGATGAACATGGCGGCCACCCCCCAAATCCGTTTTTGCTTCATGGTAATGACTCCTTTATCATTCTTGCGGTTTATATTCTTCGAGGATTTTCGCATCCACCCAAAAAATATCGCCCTGGCCGTTACGGTAGCTGGTGAAGAAAAAATACTTGCCGTCATCGGTGACATACGGGCATAATTCATACTCGGCCGAATTGATGACTCCGCCGAGACTTTTGGCTTCGGACCAGCTTCCATCATCGAGCCGAACACTGATGTACAAATCCGTCTTTCCGAATCCCCCTTCGTTTCTGTCCGAACCGAATATGATATATTTCTCATCACGAGCGATGAATGCGTCGAACTCGCCGTCTTCCGTGTTGATGGGACTGCCTATGTTTTCCGGTTCGGTATAAGCGCCGTCGATCCATTCCGATTTGAAAATATCCTGTTTGCCGAAGCCGCCCAGGCCGTCGGAATGAAAATAAAGGGTGCCGTCCGAGGCTACCGACGGACAATTGTCATTCCCCTCACTGTTGATGGGTGCACCTAAATTCTTGGGGATTCCCCATTCGCCGTTTTCCAGACGCTTGACAACATAGATGTCTTTCGGGCCGCGTGTGTCGTCTCTCAAGGAGCCGAAAAACAAAGTATTGCCATCCGTCGTTAACGAGGGATTGACATCGGTTTGACCGGTGGCAAAAGAAACCTGTCGGGATGGACTCCAGACTCCATCTTCATATGTGACCAGCTGTATCGCACTGGTTCCGGGTCCTCTGGAGCGAGAAAAGTAAAATTCCCTCCCGTCCGGAGAAAACACTGAATTCAGCTCACTCTTGTCCGTGGATACAATACCGGGTGCAAAAACCTGTGGCGTTAGACCCGGCGGTTTCTGGCCGAGATAGGGGCCTTTTATTTGACTGAAATCCGCTTCACTTTTCTGTACTTCCTGTGTTTTGCAGGTTGTGAATGCAAACAAAATAAGAATGACTATCAAGTATATTTTTTTACTCGGATTCATTTGAAATCTCCATTCTTAATAATGTGAATTACATATCAAGAGTATATTCGAATAAGCAGCACTCATCACCATTCATTAAACATTTATTCCTGGTGAGTTTGATATCTGGATTAAATTCTTCAGCGACAGCGAAATCCGCATGACAAATTGCTCCATATCCGATATCGCCGGCATCATTTTCTCTGAATGTTTTCGCGAATAAGCATTCAGTCATTTTAACTGTGCCTTTATTTTTAAATTTCTCTGGGATTTCAATTGTCATGATGGCGTTTCCGAATTTGCTTTTTTGAGTTGGCTCCCAGAAATTTTCAATAAATGACTTAACAGACTTATCTTCAATTTTTTCAAAATTCGACATCACCCTGCTTCGGTAGTGTTTATCTCCTGCTTTCTTAAGCAGTTCGAGAAATTTTCCCGTTCCGATCTCTTCTTGTAATCTCTTCATATAACTGATGAACCAACTGCGAAACGTAAAATTGAATAATTGTTCGTAAGTATAATTTGTAGTTGTTTGAAATTTGTGTTCAGCCTGCAACGGATTTGACACACCCTCTTGACTATTCATGGCCAGCAATCCTGGGCATCCCATTCCTACGAATGCGCCGCAGGCGAGACTTTTAGTGATAAAGTCCCTACGATCTACCTGATTATTCGATTTTGATTCTTTCATGACATCCTCTTTAAAATATTTTATTGGATTAAAGTTTTTCTCCTTTAATTCAATTTTTTTAGTTAAAATCCTCTATGATCTTGGCATCCACCCAGTAGATATCCCATCTCTCGGGGGCTCCGCGAGCAAAGAACAGATACTTGCCGTCGGGTGAGAGGGATGCGACATGGTCTTGTTCGGGCGAATTGATCTGATTGCCCAAGTGGTTGGCCTTTCCCCAATTACCGTCCGCATCAGGGAAACAGATGTAGAGATCGATGTCTCCTTCTCCGCCGACTGCGCCCGGTCGTGTGGAATCAAAGATGAGGAAGCGTTCATCGGGTGCAATGCATGGATGCGCATCGAAGTACGGTGAATCCACGCCCCCGTGGAGTAATTCGGGTTCGGCATACTGTCCGTCGATATAACGTGCTTTGACGATCCCCCAGTCGGACTCTCCCGTGCGAACTGTATAGTATATCGTGCGATTTTTTGCAGATGTGACATACATACCAAGACCATAATAACGAGGTTCTCCCCAGCGATTTCCCGATCGTTCCGCCATCCAGAGTCCGTATTCTCTCTCAGAAACCACCGGTTTTGGCCTCTCACTACCCCAGAATAATAAACGGCCATCGACACTGATATGCGGTTCGTCATCGTAATACATACCGCTGAATGATGCAGGAACGGGTGCAGTCCATCGGTCGTCTTGATATCGGCAGACCATGATTGTGTTCCGACGAAGCTCAATACTGCCCCTTGTGAAGTAGAATTCCTGACCGTCGGGAGAGAAGGTGCAGCCAAATTCTTTGTATCCCTCGGTCGATACAATGCCGGGTGCAAAAACCTGGGGCGATATGCCCGGAGGTTCTTGGCCGAGATAGGGGCCTTTTAACAGGGGGAAATCATGCTTTTTTGCGCATCCAATCAGAAAAAAGAAACAAATCCACATGAAAGAAACACCCGTGTATTTCATCACGATTTCACCTTACTTATGTTGCGGCGGTTTTAATTCATCGATGATCTTTGCTTCCACCCAGTAGATGTCCCCTTTTTTCGAATAGAATAAAAATGTGCCGTCGGGTGAGACGAAAGGGATTTGTTCATGTTCCGGTGAGTTTATTTTTTCACTGAGATTGATGGCCTCACCCCATGAGTCCTCGTTATCGCGAAAACTGATGTACAGGTCGTTGCCTCCCATACCGCCCTGTCTGTTGGAATCGAAGATGATGTATCCCTCATCGGGGGCCACATATGGATGGGCATCTTTGTAGGGAGAATTCAGACTGCCTGTGAGTGCTCTGGGCTCCTGAGATCGACCGTCAACGAACCGAGAACGGACGATATCGCATGTATCCATCCCCTTTGAGATGTCGGTGTAATAGAGAACATCGCTGTCGGTGATTGTCGCAAACATCCCTAGCATCAAGTGCCTCGGTTCGCTCCAACCGGTTCGGGTTCGTTCCATCATCCAAATTCCGGAGTCTGGCCTGCCGAAAAGTAGCCTACTGCCGTCCGGGGAGAAATTCGGCTCGGCTTCGGAATGCTCGCCGGAGAATGGCGCTATCTCAGGAGCCGTCCAACCATTCTCTTCCAGTCGACAAACCATGATCGTGTGTCTTCTGGGCTCGATGTACGTTCGTGTGAAATAAAACGTCCTGCCGTCGGGTGATATCGTACAGCCGAATTCTTCATATCCCTCGGTCGATACAATACCGGGTGCAAAAACCTGGGGTGTCATGCCCGGAGGTTTTTGACCGAGATAGGGACCTTCTAATACGGGGAAATCCTGCTTCTTTGCGCATC
>CAZTKR010000023.1:0-24905 GCA_964614115.1 uncultured bacterium
CAGCGCTGGTTCTGGTGACGGCGGTGCTGCTGCTGTTCCTCGGCTGGCGCCCGAGCTCGATCGTCGCGATGATAATTCCGCTGAGCATGCTGATAACCTTCTTTCTCGTCCAGATGCTGGACTACACGTTGAATATGATCGTATTGTTCGCCCTTGTGTTGGTGCTGGGCATGCTGGTCGATAACGCCATTGTCATTGTGGAAAACATCTTTCGGCATCTTCAGCTCGGGCATAATCGCGTTGAGGCGGCCATACTCGGGGCACGGCAGGTCGCCTGGCCCGTCACGACCTCGACGTTCACTACGGTCTGCGCGTTTCTTCCGCTGATGTTCTGGCCGGGAGTCATGGGTGATTTCATGAAATACCTGCCCATTACTCTGACGCTCGGCCTGCTGGCCTCGCTCTTCGTAGGGCTCGTGTTCAACCCGGCGATTTGCTCTGTCTGGGCTATCACCTCCGCAGAAATATCGGCCCTGTTCAAATCCAGAGTCGAGCGCTCTTCTCCCAGGTGAAACCCGATGGTCTCCGCTTCGGCTGCCTGCACGAACGCCTGGGACAACACGTGCTGTCCCGTATGTTGCTGCATATGGCCGAAACGCCGCTCCCAATCGATCTCTCCACGTACCGTTTTAACTTCTTGGATGCTTCCGTCCAGGACATGAACGATGGTCTCCCCCTCTTCCACGACATCGACGACAGGGATACCTTCCAGTTCACCCCTATCGTGAGGCTGCCCGCCGGACGTGGGATAGAAACATGTCCGGTCGAGAATCACGCCCTGCAGGCCATCGAAGTCCTTCAAGAGGGTAACATTAGCCTCGAATGTCCTCATGTAGGGATCTTCCTCAAAAAGACGTATCGTATTCATCGCGGCCTATTTGTATTGTTTGAGTATGTCGACGACTTCCTCGGGTGGTTTATATCCGACGAACCGTCCCAGCTCGGTACCCGCGGGATCGAATATAATAACCGTGGGCATGCCGATAATCTGGTATTTTTGCTGGATGGCCTGCGTTCTCTCGTCGATCATGGTCAGGTCGAGCTTGACCCGAACATACCGATCCAACTCTTTGACGACGTTTCCATCGGGCCAGGTTTTTTCGTCCAACTCGTGGCACCCCGAGCACCATTCGGCAAAAAAATCCATCAGCACGGGCCTTCCCGTCAACCGGGCCTGCTGGAATCCTTCCTCGTCCGAGGGCAGCCACATGTCCTCTGCCTCGGAAACACGTTCCACCTGCATGGAGGTAGCTACTTGAACATTCAACATCCGTGCCATGGACACCAAGAGGAGAAAGCTGCCGGCCACGACGGCCAAAACGCCCACGGCCTTCCCGATTTTTCGCTTTCTGTCGGATTCCCGATCCAGGGGTGTAAAGGCTCCCATGAACGTACCCAAGAGCACCAGAAAAACCGCCCATATACCATAATAGATAAATGCAGGGAGAATGGGACGGAGAAAGACGACAGCCAGGATAACCAGGAGCGTGCCGAAGCCTCTCTCGATCAACTCCATCCACCCACCCGACCGGGGCAGGTTCTTGAGCACGCCGGAGAACGTCCCGATGACGATAAAGAGCACGCCCAATCCCAGGGCAAACGTGAACAGCAGGCCCACGCCCATCACGATGGAACCTGTCCTGGCTACAAAGGTGAGAATGACCACCAGGAGCGGGCTGATACAGGGCGAGACGATCAACCCGGCCACCAGTCCGGTGAGCCAGGCACCGATAAAGCCGGATCGCCTCTTGCCTTGAAGCTTCGATGCCAGCGCCGAAGGCATCTGCAGGACAAAAACCCCAAGCATCGAGAGACCCATAAGCAGGAATATGGCTGCAATAAGGACCACAGCCACAGGATGCTGGGCATACGATCCGAAGAGACCCCCCGTCTTAGCGGCTATGACTCCCAGGATCGAGAAGGTAACGGCGATACCCAACACATAAAACAACGAGAGCACGAATCCTCGGAGCTTCCCCCCCGTGGCTTGGGCACCAATGACGGCCAGAGTGATGGGAATCATGGGATAGACGCACGGTGTGAAGCTGGTGATCAGACCGCCCAGAAACACGATGAAAAAAGCAATCCACGACCCGCGTTCCAGAGAGCGATCCAGACGGCCGGCGATTCCCTCCGTCGGGGAATCAGCCGCAGAAACGCGTCCCTGACCCGAAAGAACGGCCATCACCGCTTCCACGTTCCGCGTTTCGGGTGCAAAGCACACCCCCGTGTTTTCGTCGCACGCCTGGATCGTCACTTCCAGGACAAGGGATTGTTGACCTTCGGCAGCATCTTCTCCCACGACGAACGGAACCGGTATCTCGACTCGTCCGCGGTAGACAGTGCCGACATACTCTTCTTCCTCGCCTTCAGGATACTCCGGCTGGTCGAATTGAATTCCCGTCAAAGGCCTAGGCGTCACCTGAAAGAGCCCACTCTCAGCAGCACTGATATGATGTTCCGGGGCAATCTCACAGACGAGGATGGCTTCGCCCTTCTGGCCTTTTTCGATGGACGATGGTTGGACATCCAGCGAAAAACGGACAGGGCCCTGGTCCTGTGAGAATGCTTGACCAACAATCAGAACAATCGACATAATCGGAAGTAGCATCTTTTTCACACAATACCCCTCTGTACTGTAAGTGCTTACCTTTAATACCGACAGAAACAATGATTTTTATAAATATAAACAAATATCCGACATCATGTCAACCGATTGTTTGAGGACAACAGAACGATCAATGCGGATTACTGACGACGAACAATACTCGGAATGAATTTGTATTCGATAGAATGTTTATGGCCGGATCAACAATCCGTCGGTGGGCTTTCCGCTGATTCTTAAATGTGACGAAACACGTTTTCCAAACCGAGGTGAGTCCGTCCTCCACGGAAGGATAAAGGTGGGAATGCGGGGGCATGAGAACGATGGAGTCCCTATCCGGCCTTTTAGCCGGATAGGGACTGAACATGTGTTAGAACTCCGCGCCCAGAGTAAAATAGTGAACCGGACTTTTCGCGGTGACCGCAAAATCGGTTTTCCAGGCCAAATCGTATTTCAACAGCAAGAATCCCATGTTTAATCGCGCTCCAAATCCAAATCCGGCAACAGCCTGGTCCTTGTTCAACCGTATCAAACCGATGGAATTTTTATCCAAGGGCTTCCACTTCTCATCGCCATACCATGCAGACCCGACATCCATGAAAACCACACCGCGGATGTTCTGAAATCCCAGGGGCAGCGGCCATCCCAGTATAAGAAAACGAATCAGCGGAAAACGAAATTCCAGGTTCGCCAGCAGAAACCGCGTACCGATCAATTCATAGTAAATGGGGCCTCGAAGGGGTGTCTCGATGCTGGAAAAGTAAAAAACGTCGTCTTCCCAGTCTTCTGCGGATATTTCTCTGTATTTATAGTTGATCCAGCCCCTCATTCCACCCAGTAAAAATCGCTGCGGATTCTTTCCCTCGGATAATCCTCCCGCCATCCGGAGAGAAAACGTGTAGTCCCTCTTGATCCGGAAATACCGTCTCCAATCGCCGCGAAACGACCAGAAATCGAGTCCGTACTTTTTACTGATGGACGGACTGTACGCGAGCCGAAAAATGGATCGTCCGCCGTTCACCGGTCCGGTCATACCCCAGAGCACCGTATCGGTCGTGTACCCCAGGCTGATCATCGCCAGACGCCGCTTATACAGGCTCCCCATATCCTCGAGAAAATCTTGTTCATATCCCCAGTAATCGATTTCCCCGTAATCCCTGTCAATCCCCTGGCCGACGATCTGGAAATCAATCCGCCGATAGCGATCGAACGGCCTTGACATAAAGAAAGTAAGCCCGTAGTACCGGTCTCGGTAATACCCGGGGTAGTAGTAGACACCGTCGGAAAAGTACGTATACCAGAGATAGGAATAATGGAATATGGCAGCGCCCACATCGATGCGTTTGGGCAGAAACATGTAGGCAACTTGAAAATTCGAGTTCTTCAAGTTGTAGAATAAATCGGTGTAGAGACTGATTTGATGATTACCCAGGATATCGGAGAGCACGATCATCGATGACCCCTGCAGTCCAAAAAACTGGCTGTACCCGGCGCCTCCGGAGATATAATCGGGTGTGAATCGAATCTTGTACTTCTTGGTCCTGTATACCCCTGTCGAATCTTTGTAATCGGGGGTTTCCAGGAATTCTTTCTCCTTTTTCTCTGGGGCATTTATCTTGCCTTCCCGGAACGATTCTCCAAACACAAAATTCCGAAAATTCGTTTCTTCGGGCGTTACGATTTCTTCCGGTGCCGCCTTGACCAATAGGGATTCCTGGCTCTTTTCCTGCTTTTCCATGAACGCCGTTTGTCGCAGTGTGATGGATCCGGGCTCAACCTCCAAGGGATTGTTGATCATATACAGATCCCAGCCTCCGTTGAAGAACGAAGAAAAAGCCAGGCGAGAACCTTCCCTCGACCACGAGATCTGAGTAACGCCAGAAACGAGATTTGTGATGGGATACGATTCTGCCGACGATGTATCCAGGATATAGATATTGCTGATGCCGCTCCTGTCCGAGATAAACGCGATTTTATCGCCCTCCGGGGAATAAGCGGGTGAACTATCCTTGGCCTCGTCGTTGGTGTGCCGAGTGATCTTGCCCGTTTGAACATTAACAGTGTACAGATCAATCTGTTTAATGTTGTGTCTCTGAATCTTGTAATCCGGGACAACACTTGACGTGTGATCCCCGCGGTCGGAAACAAAAGCGATTTCGTCTCCTTCCGGCGACCAGGTCGGATCGAGATCACTGAATCTATCATCCGTTATCTTATCCAGTTTCTGACTGCTCATATGGTATACGTATATATCTGTTTGTCCGCCGCTAAATCCCATGAATGCAATCCGATCCCCGTCGGGCGACCAGCTGGGAGAGAACACACCGTCCAGCATATCGAACCGAAACGTATCCACGATCTTTTTCTCATTCACGTCGATGACATGTAACGCATCCTCGGCTTTGGCCTTTGCAGCTAGGACGATTTTTTTACCATCGGGTGACCAGCTCATCCCGGGCCTGAGCCAATGAAGCTCCTCGAACAGATCGGACCGTTCCCCCTTTGCCAAGCGACCCATGTTCCGGCCATCCAGCGCGCTCATCAAATAAACATCGATAAAATCGGAACGATTCGAGAGATAAACCAGCATGTCTCCCTTGGGAGAAAGCGCAGGCGAATTGTTCAGGGAATGCTTGTCCTTAACATGATCGGTAAGCCGTTTGCCCGCGTCCTCCGGTTCATCTCTGTCTTCGATATCGGGCCAGTAGGTCTTTCTCAAGTACTTGTGCCACTGTTTGGTCAACTCTTCCGTCCCCACACCGATGGACTTCTTCAGGCCCTCCTCCACATTACGGTGGGCCCGGATTTTACTCAGCAGTTCCCCGACCTTAGGTTCTCCGTACTTTTCGGCGAGATATACGAACACGGATTGCCCGCCCTTGTAATTAAAATATCCGTACAATTGAGGAATCGGGGGGATGTACCCGTTTATCGTGGCGTCTCGCATGAACATATCGCTGTCGTTATCCCATCCTGGGGTGCTCTCATACTCCGCTATTCCTTCCATGACCCAGAGGGGAACCTGGAACCGGGCCATGCCTGTCACCACTGAGCCCACACCTCCACCGTATAGCGCTTGAAACGTGACGGCATGGGTCAGCTCGTGATGAATCAGATGACGAAATTCGCTGTAGCTCCCTTTGAATTGAACGACCACACGATCCTTAAACACTTCCGTGAAGCCTTCGATGCCTTCGGTCAAGATGCTCTGGGTCACGTTCGTCTGCTCGAAATCGTTATGGCTGTTGTAAACGATGATGGGAATGCGTTTTTTCAGCGAGCCCCGAAAATCCTGCTTCAGAGCAACATAGCTCGATTCGGCGACATCGGCGGTGAATTCCGCCAGTCTCAATCCGTTTTCATAGTAATACACGTCGAAATGCTTAGACTGCAGGAATTTCCATTTGAAATCCTCGTACTGTACTTTATTTTTCCCAAAATATTGAGATCGAAGCCCCGCTGGTATCACAAAGAGCAACAGCAACAACAGTGCAGTCCTGGGGCTGTTCCGTGTAATCGGCTTTCTCGAACTCATCGACTCATCTCCATAAAATGTCATACGTCATTCTTATCATGCAGAGAACGGCTGCATTCCAAGGAATGCGAATCCAACTCTTTTCCAAACATACGATTGTGAAGTTGTATGAGATTTCTGGTGATCCGTACCGACAGACCGAACGGACCGTTTTCCTCCTAACACTTGGCGAATAGGCATGGTTCGATGAAATCCAGATGAAATAAATAAAATCAGCCGTCGCATTTTGTACCGCCTGTCCTTTCTCATCCGATGCATGGTTTTTTCCAAAAACGCATACAACTTTTCTCATCCTCTATAATCTAATACGTTTCAACATCTAAATATCCGATTCATCTTTCCATTGGGTGATGCGCCATCGATCGTCCCTGCACTTGCGAAAAGAGAACAGAGCGACGCCCGACAGGTTATAATCCCCGCTGGCTCCCACCAGGGTCAGGTTAAAACTCCGACCGATTTCCCCCGTTTCTTCATCCTGGCGGTCGTACAATGTCGAATTCCATACCAAGTCGATCACATCGAAATGACGGAACAGGCGTCCCGTGGTTACAAGATCAACCTCCCTACCCCAGGAGACAAAGCGTCCCGATGTCCCCTCAAAAGGATCAAAATAAATAAACAGAAAGGCTGTATCCAATAGGTTACTGTATAAGAGGGAATCGCGAAACGTGTAGGCGACTTTGAAGTTCTGGAGTGCCTCTTCAGCCGACTTCTGTGGTGTGACGATGTAGTCTTCTGTCTCCAGCGACGACGTCAGTTCGGGCGCAAACGGATTCAGACAACCTCCACAGTAACCGATGGCTACCACTCCCGTTATGATGATGTACAACCACCCCTTCATCTAAGCATCCACACAGAAACTTTTCCCTGTATTCACATGCATTACACTAACGCTCATCCAAGCGAAAAGTTTCTCCTTACCCTTTTAAACTGTGAAAGGCAGATCAAGATCTGCCTTTCACAGTTTAGACGTCATTTATATGTCGCTCGTTTACATGTTTTCGACGATAGCGGCTCCATATTCCGAGCATTTCAGCTTTGTAGCACCCTCCATCTGGCGATGCAGGTCGTACGTCACACGTTTCTGCTGAATCGTTTTCTCGATGCCGTGAACGATCAGCTCAGCGGCCTCGTTCCAGCCCAGATGCTCCAGCATCAGCGTTCCTGAGAGGATAACAGAACTCGGGTTCACCTTATCCATGCCTGTGTACTTGGGAGCCGTGCCGTGAGTCGCCTCGAACAGGCCGATGTAATCGCCCATGTTAGCCCCGGGTGCCAGGCCCAAACCGCCCACCTGGGCAGCTGCCGCATCGGAGAGATAATCTCCGTTCAGATTGGGTGTGGCAACCACATCATACTCATCGGGCCGCAGCAGGAGCTGCTGGAACATCTGATCCGCGATGCGGTCCTTGACGAGGAGTTTACCCTCGGGCATCTTGCCATCAAAGTCATCCCATAGCTCTTTCTCGGTCACGATATGATCCCGGAATTCCTCCTTGGCCACCTCGTATCCCCAGTCCCTGAATGCCCCTTCTGTAAATTTCATGATATTGCCCTTGTGAACCAGCGTGACCGAGGGCCTTTTATGATCGATGGCATACTTGAGGGCTTTACGAACCAGCCGCTTGGTCCCTGTGACGCTGATGGGCTTGATACCCACACCGGAATCGGACCGTATCTTCTTACCCATCTCCTGATTCATGAATCGAATCACCTTATCGGCTTCGGACGTTCCCTGTTCAAATTCGATACCGGAATACACATCTTCCGTATTCTCCCGGAAGATAATGACGTCAAGTTTTTCCGGATGCTTGACAGGACACGGCACACCCTGAAACCAGCGTACCGGGCGCACACAAGCATATAAATCCATAAGCTGCCTGAGCCCGACGTTCAGACTCCTGAATCGCGGCGTTATCCACTCCGAACCGCATTTCACGCATTTCTCCGGTCTTGCCCCACCAGGCCCCTCCTGCTCAGCCGCACAAACCAGACATACATACTTGAATCCTCCCACAGGAGTCGTCAGCGGCCCCTTGATGGCTACAATATGATCACGCATGGCATTGACCGTATCGTCGGGAAGCACATCATCGTTCCCGTAAAGCTTCAACGCCGACAGTCCGGCATGGACTTCAAACCAAACGATCCTTTTCTTTCCCCCGTAGGCTTTCTCAACGGCTGCCTCCAGAACAGGCTGTGTCGCATTCCAAATATCGGGCCCCATTCCGTCGCCCCGGATAAACGGAATAATCGGATTATCCGGCACTTTCATCTCACCGTCTACAATCGTAATCTTCTCACCATCCGCCGGTGGTGTAATCTTCTGATACTCAGCCATTTACTTCCTCCACTTCATGTGATTAATAATAAAATTGTTTATCGGTTAAGTTGCTTCTTTGCGTAAGCCAGAGCTCCTCCGGCCTTAATCAGTTCCCAGTCTCGGGAACTCAGGGCATGCGTCAATGGAACGTCGATCCCCTTGGTGACATTCTTCAGTACCAGGGGCGTTTTTTTCATCGTCTTCACGTCGATTTGCAGTTCGTCGCCCTGATCGATCTTATCGTAATCCCCCTCATTCACGAACGTGAAGGGTACGATTCCAAAATTGATGAGATTTGCCAGATGAATCCGGGCAAACGATTTGGTGATGACCGCCTTGATGCCCAGGTGCATGGGTGCCAAAGCCGCGTGCTCGCGGCTGGACCCCTGACCGTAATTGCCCCCTCCGACGATGAATCCGCCCCCGGCCTCTTTGGCTCTCTTAGCAAACGTGGGATCCACGACCTCGAACACATGCTCTGCAATGGCAGGGATATTGGAACGCAAGGGCAGTATCTTGGCTCCGGCCGGCATGATGTGATCCGTGGTGATATTGTCCTCGACTTTGAGAAGAACCGTTCCGGCAAGCGTATCCGGCAGGGCATCCTTCAAGGGCAAGGGCTTGATGTTAGGGCCCCTTATTATTTGGACGTCTTTTGTGTCTTTCCGGGGTGGAATAACCATCGAATCATCGATGGGAAACTTCTCGGGCATCTGAACCTTCACAGGATCGACCCCCAACTCCCGAGGATCCGTGATCTCTCCGGTTAACGCGGCGGCCACTGCTGTCTCCGGACTGCAAAGATACACACTTGCATTCTTGGTGCCACTCCTGCCCAAAAAATTCCGGTTAAACGTCCGCAGTGTTACCGCTTCACTGGGAGGAGAAAATCCCATGCCGATACACGGACCGCACACGTTCTCAAGAATGCGGACACCGGCGGAGATGATGTTCTCCCACTTTCCGTTCTTGATGAGACTAAGAACCACTTGCCTGGACCCCGGAGCCAATCCAACGGTCACATCGGGATGTACCTTTCGTCCCTGGAGCATGCTCGCCACTATCATCAAATCCCGATAGGATGAGTTCGTACAGCTTCCCATGCCTACCTGCTGGACCGCCGTCCCTTTCAGTTCTTTGACCTTGACGACGTTATCGGGCATGTGAGGCTGTGCGATGAGGGGCTCCAGTTCGGACAAGTCGATCTCCACCCGATCATCGTATTCCGCATCGGGGTTGGGGATGAACTCCACCCACTGATCCCCTCGGCCCTGACTTTTCAAGAATGATTTCGTCTGCTCATCACTGGGGAAAACCGAGGTGGTGGCCCCCAATTCGGCTCCCATGTTGGTGATGGTCGCCCGCTCGGGAACGGTGAGCGTCTGTACGCCCTCCCCAGTATATTCCATGACTTTGCCGACGCCTCCTTTCACACTCAGACGCCGGAGCACCTCCAGGATAACATCCTTGGCCGATACAAAGGGTCGTAAGCTGCCGGACAGGCGAATGTTGACGACGTGCGGCATGGCCAGATGGAAAGGGCGTCCGGCCATGGCCAACGCCACATCCAGACCACCGGCTCCGATGGCCAGCATGCCTATACCGCCCCCCGTGGGCGTATGGCTGTCCGATCCTAAAAGGGTCTTACCGGGAATACCAAAACGTTCCAGGTGAAGCTGGTGACAGATTCCGTTCCCGGGTCTTGAGAAAAACAGCCCGTATTTTGCGGCCACCGATTGAAGGAAACGGTGATCATCGGCGTTCTCGAATCCCGATTGAAGCGTGTTGTGATCCACATAACTGACAGAAAGCTCTGTGCGTACACGATCGAGTTCCAGCGCTTCGAACTGCAGATACGCCATCGTGCCCGTGGCATCCTGTGTCAACGTCTGGTCGATACGGATTGAAATAGGGGAGCCCGCAACAAGCTCCCCTTCTATGATATGATCACTGATAATCTTATGCGTTAAACTTTTACCCATGAGCTCCTCTTTCGTTGTGTTCCCTGGCTGTCTCTATCTAGCCTTCATCTTCACTCGTATTGTCTTTTCGTTTTTTATTCCCTAAGTTCATCTTCCGGAGAAGCCGCCAGACGGACAAAGAACTCATCCGAATGAATCCATACTTTTCCGTGTTCAATGTCTTGGCAATTTTCGAAGCTCCCCAGGAAGGATGATCCGTGGCAATCTGTCTAACCTTATCCTCAACGCTTTCTAGCACTTGGTCCATATCGTCGTCGCTCTCTTCGTCGATGGTGATACGCTCGATCACCTCATCCTCTTGCTCCATCTTCACACTTTTCTTTTCAGGCTTGGCAACGCCCTTTTGCTTATCAAAGTCGTTGATGGCATCTTCGATCGTATCAAAGGCTTTCAATATATAATGAAATTCCAGCAATTCAAACACTTCGTATACATCGGGTATCATCCTGGCCAGTTTCAGGTCTCCGTTTCTTTCCCTCATCCCCTTGATTTCACTGATGAATATGCCCCATCCTGCACTCGATATATAATCCACATTCCCCAAATCAATGATGACACGAACAACACCGGCTTTCAAGAGCGAATCCAGAGCCCGCTCGAGTTCCGACGATGTCGTCGTGTCGATGTATCCTCCTACACGAATTATGGAAATGTCACTCTGAGGTCCAACCTTTTCAACGGATACCGATATGCCTTCCATCGTATTGTTCTCCTCAGGATAAAATAGATTAGGCTAATAATGTAATAGAAAATCATGAAATTGTCAACTCTTTTTCTTGTCCGTTCGGTCTCCAACTAATGGTCGTTGAAGTCTGCCTGGTCATGTTCTGAGATTGAAAAGTAAATGGGATATGACGGA
Source organism: uncultured bacterium (assembly GCA_964614115.1). Classification (GTDB taxonomy): domain Bacteria; phylum Zhuqueibacterota; class QNDG01; order QNDG01; family DSAB01; genus CAZTKR01. Next base: position 11,305 of record CAZTKR010000023.1, read on the forward strand.
AGAAGGTATCTAAAAGAATAATAGGATTATATACAACGTTGCCGAATAACACGCTGCATTCTTTTGATTCGGTCGATGATATCCACTCGGTCGGGTGTGCGTTTAAGGACTTCTCCCCACTGCCAAACCGCTCTTTTATAATCCCCCTTATTTGCGAATATAACGCCCAGGTTCTCGAGCACATTCACGTTGTCTGGATCCAGATGCCGTACCCGTTCATAGGCCTCTCTCGCCTGATCCAACTGACCCAGCCTGAAGAATGTGTCTCCCAAACATTGATAGGCTTTCACAAAACTCGGGTCTTCTGAAATGGCCTTCTGGAATTCGTCGATGGCCTTGGCAAACAGTCCCTGCCGATAAAACCAAAGACCTGATTCCAAAAAACGCTTTCGGTTGAGTTCCCTCATGGCCCGCGTGGACCTGTCCCTAGCCCCTCTCGTCTGATCCGATAACACCGTCCGACGATCGAATCCCAAATCTTCCATCATGTCCAGGAAGCCTTCTTCATGAACAGCACCCTCGCGGTCTGAGGGTATGTCCGTATCCTCGAAAATCCCCATCTCTTCACCCAACAGCTCACCTGCGATGGAGGCTGTGATGCGATCCTCAACCTGGTCTTCTTCCTCTATTCCGGATACTTCCTTCTCTTCGGTGTCCCATGATTCATCCATTGGGACAAATTCTTTGGACGCCGTTTTGTCCTTTTCTCCCCCTTCCTGGTCTTTGACGGCCATGGAATCGATTTCCCGGATCAATCCACCGAGCACATCATCTCCCCCCAACATGTCTGAATCCGGAGTGGGTCGTCTAATCCGTTCGCGATCTTTTGCAGAAGATTCGATGTCTTCGTCGACCTCCATCGCATCAAGAATATCTGTAAGATCCGACTCTTCCTCCGTCGAGGTTTCTCTCCACATGGATTCTCTCCCGGATCCTTCTGCCCATGCCTTTTCGGGACGACGATCTTCATCGCCCATTGCCATACTTTCTTCCTGCCTCTCCAGTTCCTCCAGGGACACTCCCTTATCGGCGATCTCCTCCTCACCGGCAGGCTTTCTCTCGAAGGGCTCCATGATAATCTGTCCATCCAGCGTAAGGAAGGGCGTTCCCGGCGGTTTCATCTTCTTGCCTTTCCCTCCCCGTTCCACAAAGGCGACGCGTAATTCTCTGGTATTCAGTCGACTCCTGACCAGCTCTTCGTATATTCTCTTGTCGTCTATTTCCGTGAATCCGTATTTCTCCGAATTCAACTCCGCACTGATACGCTTGGGTCCCAAATCGGGATGGGCCTTGATGATGTCATATATCTTTGTCTTATCTTCGATGCTGATGTGCTTTTCTTCTATGTCTGCGGTTCCAACCTTCTCTTTCAATCCTTTCACACCCATCTTCTTGTACCGCTTTTTATAGCGATAGTAGGTCGATGTGGACACACCCACCGTTTCACAAGCCTTCTTCACACTCATTTTTTCCTTGTCCACGAGACGGAAGAGCTTCGTTCTGAGATTCAGGAGAACATCCTCGGCTTTCATTTTCTCGCGGATGGCCACGAGAGTAATGTCGTCACTCTGGGAATATTCCTCGGTGAATACGTTAATCTCATCATGTATCTTGTCTACCAGTGGATCGGACTTCAACTGACCGTACTTACGAACCGTTGCCAGGAGCCGCTCATCCCCGAATCGGTCCCTCTTGGGATTCATGGCTTCGGTGATTCCATCGGTATAAACAAGCAGCACATCGCCTTCCCTCAGCCGCAGCGTATCCGATTGTATGGCCTTTCGGAAAAGCGTGGGATCGGGCAGATTAATGCCCAGAGGAAAACCACGGGGATTCAGGTAATAACTCTTCTGCGTGCTCCCCCGGAAAAGAATCATGGGATTATGGCCGGCACTGGCATAATTGATGGTCCGATGTTGGGAATCCAGGATGATGTAGAAGACTGTGACAAACATGCCCCTTTTCATGTCATTGACGACGAAATCGTTCACCCGCGCCAACACATCGGCCGCATTTTTATTACCCCGTGCCTCCGTACGCAAGGCCGTTCGTATCATGGTCATGACCAGCGACCCCGGTACGCCCTTGCCCGACACATCGGCCACAACGATACCCAGGGTGTCCTTGTCCACTTCTACAAAATCGAAGTAATCCCCGCCGACATCCTTGGCTGCCTCGTAGTACGAGGCAATTTCATATCCTTCGAGCTCTGGAAACGCAGCCGGTAAAAGCATCTGCTGGATTTCCTGGGCCACCTGCATCTCTTTCTGGAGTCTCTCCTGTTCGGCCAAGTTCTCCTGGGATTTTCGGAATTTTTCGGTAATCTCGTTAAATGCCTTGGCGATCTCACCCACCTCATCGGAACCGTCGAAATCCATTTCATCGTGGGCTTCATCGCGTCCCAAAGCCCGAACCCAATTCGCCAACCGCTTGAACGGACTCATGGTGACATAGACCAATCCAAAAATGCCTATGTATCCCAGCAGCAAAATCATGACACTGATGAATGTCACCCTTCTTCGGGAACCGACAATGGCCTTATCGATGACGCTTTTATCCAGCAACAGGTGTACCACACCGATTTGTTCCGGTGTTCCCACAACTTCCGGTATGCAGGGTTCGACGATGTCATAAACCACATCACCGTCTGGCGTCTTATACCGATACACATTTTCTTCGATCTCTTTGACGTTCTGTGGCAGAACATACTGTTCCAGTATGTATTCGGTGCGGAGGGCTCCATGAATCTTACCCGTGGCATCGAGAATCAAAGCCTCCAACACCATGGGTGCATGATCTTTCTGGAATTCTGTGGCTATTTTAGCCAATTCCCATGTCTCCGGTTCATCCCGTGCGAGAGGATCGAGAGAACTATGCGCCAGCGATCGGGCCAGGGCACGTCCTGCGCGCAAATCTTCCCGGAGAATCTTGCCTCCCTGTTGGACATATGTCCAAACAAAACCCAGGAGCACCAGAACCGTTAGGATACCCGAAGCGACCAGGGAAAAACGTGTTTTCATCGTGATGGAAAGCTCGGGAAGGATAAAGTGCCGGCGGTGCGTGATACTCCGATGCTTGGTGAGTCGGAGCTCATTGCCCTCCACCGTTTTCCGGTAATCAATATGATCGATGACCCTGCGGAGGATGAAGATACCCAATCCGCCTTTTTTTCCGATATCCACGTACCGCTGGAGGTCAGGATCACGAACGTTATTGGGATCGAATGTATGCCCCTGATCAATGAGAGATACCGTCACGCTCTTGTCCCGGATGAGGATCCGTATGGTGATAAAGCCCTTCCAGTCTCTGTAAGCATGACGGATGATGTTCGTCCCCGCCTCGTCGATAGCCAGCTTGAACGTGTTGATAACACGTTCGGCAACACCGTACTTTCGTCCGATCCGGGTGATGAAATCCCGCATTTCCCCCAGATAATTTACGTCGGCGGGTACTTTATACTCTTCTTTGATGACCCTCTTAAACATCTCATATCCCGATCATTCTACTACTTCTTTTTATACAGCTCGATCTTCCTCCTGGCACCATCGATGGACTCTAAGATCGTCACGTTATGAGGATCGAGCGTTAACGCCTCTTCCCAGACTTCGATGGCTTCTTCATAACGCCCGTCGATATAGAGCAATCCTCCCCGGACCCACAACTGTTTGACCTCCGGCGTCATCTCCAGCTTTTGTTCCTTAGACCGGGCCAGTGCATTCCTGTAAAGCTCCCTGGCTCTTTCGTGGTTCGGATAATATTCCAACGCCTTCTGCAGGGACCGCGCCGCAGCCTCGTAATCTCCACTGCCATACCTGCGAACGCCTTCCTGATAGTTCGTCACAAAATCCACAATCCGGTCTAATGTTCGAATCTCCCGTTCTACTTTCTGATTAAGCGCCGGATGCGTCTCCGTCTGATACTTGGCTCTTTCGAGCACCTTGTAGGCTTCAGAAATGTTCTCCTGCCGTACGAGCTGATTGGCTCGGGCAATCAGCCGGTTCACCTCGTTGTTCAGTTCGTTCTCTGCCTGCTGTATGTAGTTGTTGATTTGCGGGTTGTCAGGATCGCGATCCAGAGCCTGGTGCCATTTTTCGATGGCTTTCCGAAAATCTCCCTGGGACAACGCCTCCAACCCTTCGTTAAACCGTTGATTCACGAATTCGTTGTCCTGCTCCCTGCGCTCTCGCTCCCTCGCCTGGAGGAGCAGGTTGTCCTCCCTCTGCTTCTGGAGCGCCTGCTCCTGAGCCGTGGTCTGATCCAAGAGCTCCCGGGCTTCCTGATCGTCGGGATTCTCACGCAGCACACGACTGAATTCCAACCGTGCGTTGAAAAAGTCTTCTCTCTGCAGGTATTCCTTACCCGCTCTTAAACCTTCGGAAATGCGCCTTTCGCGGTCCTCCTCCATTCTCTCCTGAATCCTTGCCTGAACTTCCTGGCGACGCCTTTCTTCCAAAATTCGCTTCTGCTCTGGAATGGGCTTTCCGAAATAAAACAGAAGGGTAAACCGATGACTCCTGGGAAAGTATTCCGGGTCCCCAAAACGACTGTTGGCATAATCCAGCTGAAAATTCCACCATCTCAATCCGCCACCGAAACAAATGTCCCCGCCGTTTAAACCTGCCCTGGCATAAATCATCCTTCCTATCCCGTACTCCATGCCCACATGGTATAGGGATTTCCTTTCTTCTCCCTTCTCATAATCCATCGATAAGATCCATCGATCGGAACCGTTTCGAAGGTTGAACACCTTTGCAAAACCCGCTCGAATGGTGTATGGTACGGATTCGCTGGACACACCCAGTTTCATCCGGGGGCGCAGGGCATTGGCCCAATTGGCCCCAAAGTAAAAATCTTTGAGAATGCCTCGCTCCACGGGGAGCCGGTAGTGTAATCCCACGTCCACGCCGAATCCATTGGTCGAGTAGAATCCCAGAACTTGACGATTCACGTTGAAATTAATACCCAGGGAAATGCCTTTCCAGAGCGTGATGGCGTAACCGAAGAGAAACTTGGCCCAGTAATAATTCAGTTCACCCAAATCCACGGGTACCCCGTTTATCAGATCCGTGTGCTTTACACCGCCCGTTCCGATTCGCGTAATCCCCAGACCGAACGTGCCTGTGCTTATCGTCGGATGAACATAACCCAAAAAGTTGTACTGTGTACCCTCGAAGAGAGTCGTGAGTGATAAACCGATTCCCTTCTGCTGTACGACCACCATGCCTGCCGGATTCCAGGCAAATGCAGACGGATCGTCGGGAAAAGCCACGGCAGCGTTTCCCATACCCAGGGCCCTTGCACCCAATCCTATAGAAAAGGGCGACTCGACGCCGGCCTCGCCCTGCTGAGCCCACAGTTCACCCCGGTATAATACGAGAACGAGTATAATGATCGACCCTATGAATCGCTTATAGTTCATCCCAAATCCGTCCGATCCACGATCACTTTACCACTGCTACTTTTGCGGTTTTCACTTCCCCGTAGCCCGTTTCCATCACCAGAATATACACACCGTTGAGCACCTTGAGTCCTCTATCGTTGTGGCCGTCCCACGTTACCGATTGTGAAACCGATGAATGCATACCTTCCTTCCCCTGAGGATCGTTGGCCGTATAAGATGCAGACCACACCAGTTCTCCTGTGAGGGTATAGATATGGAATCGGACATCCGTGCGCTCGTCAAGATAGTAGAGGATTAATGTCTGCTCTTTACCCGGTTCACCAAAAGGATTGGGCACGTTCCGAAACGTCGTCTCCAATTCGGGATGAAAGATACGTTTCGGTTCGGATCTTACGTTTTCCAATTCATCGGCCGTCAGGTTGCGAACTGGCACATCGATGCCCGACTCGCGGTCTCTGGCATCGATGTAATCCTCGCTGGGAAGATTCACCTGTACAAACGATGCCGATGCAGCCTGGGCGATGCGAGCATAGACCGCAATCCGCCGATTCTGGTTCACCGGTACGTCCACGGAGCTGCTAAAGGGTACAGAGACCGGATTTGTCCCCGGAATCTGGCTCATGGAGCCCACCGGAGACCCGTTTTCATCGTCTATGACAAATATCCTGGAAAAGGCCGTGTTGGGGGCTATGGGCGCTGCCAATCGATCTTCAACGATAAAACTCACACCGCTCACTGATATCTGATTCGCTCCGGCAATTCCCCTGTTGTCCAGCTCCAGGATCATCAACTTGACGCTGTCTTGTCCGGGAACCACAGAGCTTCCCACATCCTGGGTAAGGGGAAGCGAGGACACAGCCAGCCAAGCACCTTCCGTGGTCACGGCCACCGAATGGTTCCCCCGACTCACGAATGCGTCTGCATACGTGTTCTCATCCCACGGGATCTCCGTAATACTGGCCTCGATGTTGACCGCCGTACCCGTGGGTTGCAGAGGCGCCGTAATCGACCATGAAGCCTTACCTGCCACCAGCGTCTTTATCAACGGATCATCGGTATCGTAACCGCTGGGCAGCGAGCTGAGGGTAACCTGGGTGATCCCCAGGGTATCGGCCTGCCCCGTATTCTCGATAGAAGCGCCCACAACAAACCTCTGTCCCAGGGACACCGTCCCATCTGTGGCGTCGGGAGGACTGAGTATGGATAGACTGAGAACCAGGTTTGCCTTGAGCACCGTGGAGACGGTTAGACGGGACAGGTTGGGCGAAATCGGGACATCTTTCAACGCGTCGATGCCGTTGGTCCTGACCTGAATGATGGCATTGCTCATCACAATGGGTGGAGCCTGAACATTCCAAGAAACAACATTCACCGGTACGTTCTTCTCGGCATCGTCCGATGTGGTGAATCCGTAAGGAAGCTCGATCCTTGCGGTGATGTCCTTCACGTTGCTGCTCTGCACCGTGGCCTTAAGGACAAAGCTCTGCCCTGCAGAAATGACATTGTCGATGGCCCCAACGGGGGAAGAAATCGACAATGTCGTGCTGACCCAGCTCTGCACGGTTGTCACCGGGATGCTCACGGTTGATTCTTCCACATCGGCAGCAATCCCCGTATTTTTCTCCAGAGGGGGTGGATCCAACGTGACATAAATCAACTGTACAGACTGCGGAGTGGGTGGGGCCTGGATGGACCATTCCACTTCTTGATCCGTGGAGATGGGCATGGCCTCATCGGGCGTGGAGGTGTCCAGATTGTAGGTCGCGGGCAGTGATATCCTCACACGTCCGGAGGTATCCACCGCAGCCGTTCCGTCGTTTATCAGACGTGCCCTGAGTTGGAACGTCTGATTCGTAGAAACCAGGCCCGATGGATTGCTCAATTCTAAAACCAGAGAGATGTCAGCCGGCCTTTGAATAAAGACCGTGGCCGTGGAATCCAGGGCGGGTCCCACCGGGGCTGGAAGCTCCGAACGTTCCAGAGTGGCCTGTGTAATGGTTGCCGTGAACATCTCTCCCGTCAGGTCTTCTGTGGAAGACGCCTGTATGTCGAATTTCACCGTATCCCAGTTTGTGGGTCGCAGACGGGGTATCGTCGCCGTTACAGCACTCGCCAGGGATGCACCATCGCTCGTCAATCGCACCTGAATATCCCGCACAGTCTGTCCCAACCCATTCTCAACAACGGCCACTGTCTTAAAGTATTGCTCCGTGTTCACAAATCCGTTTCCGGCGTCTGTCTTATTGGGTGTCTGAATGTGTGTAGAAATAATTCTGAAGGCTTGTTCGGATTGAACCTCTATGGAGGTCGTTCCCGAGCCGGTCAACGTCGCCCCCGTATTCGCATCGACACCCTTAATCTGAGCACGAACCTCCACCGGACCTCCCAGCCGACCCGTGGTAATCACCGAATAGATCAGTGTATCCGTGACTCCGGAATAGAGGCGCAATCCTCCGCCTTTCAGCGATGCTGGCGGCTGTATTTTATAATCGGCCTGAAACAATCCGCCGGCCCAAAAAGATAAATCGTCTGCATTGGGCGTGTGCAGGTTGACGATGGCCTGACCCGTGTTGCGTATCGCCACCTTCACCGTCCAGGGATCGACCTGACCACCCACCACTCTCTCTACCGACGCCATCACGGTTTGCACATTAAGGCTGGCCTGGGTTTGAATGATAGCCTTGGTCGTGTCGTTCATCGTGACTTCATTTAAAATAAGGGATCCTGTATTATCGGCATATCCTTCTGCTGAAGCCGTGAACACTTCCATGAAGTTGGGAGAGTTGCTGGCCGTCCCGGGCAACTCAACGGTCTTGATCTCACCGCCGTCCATGGAGTGTATGGGGAAAGGAAGGGGTGGAAACATGGATTGACCGTCGGATATCAGAAGCACTTGAACATCGTGTATTCCGTCATCCCCGTCGTTCTCCAGGGTTACCTGGATTGAAAAATCCTGACCTGTGTTGACATAAGGGGCGTTTGGAGCACTGTTTTTAACGTTTAAAATACGTAAGTAGGCCGGGTGTTCTATGAGTACCTGTCCCTTCTCGTCCTCTGGAGTCGTATAGGAAATGAATCGACCCGTGTTGGTCTCCACGGCGCCTATGGTTGCACTGATGTTGGCCGTACCGACTTCGCCATCTCCTGTTTTTGTAACCGAGTAGACCAAGTAATCGGTCTTTCCTCCAGATAACACCCAACCGTCGCTTCCCAAGGATTCGGGACGATCGATTTGCCATCCTGTACACAGATCGAAGGAAAGAAACGTGCTGGTAGCGCTGGTGTCTATGGTAACTGCGCTGCCGCCGGTGTTGGTTAGATAAACCGTTGCGGTCCAGTCTTCTTCCTGACCACGTGAGACTTCCGGCTGGGAAGTTTGAATATTCTGGACGACCAAATTGGCAGGCGTTTGTACCGCCAACGTCACCAGAGCACGGTCACTCAGAAATGCGCCCGTCTCCGTATTCGTCAAGTAGATCACACTTTGAACTGTCGCAGCGCCCGGATCGATACCGGTCCGATCGACTCTGATCAGCAAGGAGTCCGTTGTACCCCCCTGAAGGCCCGTGCTCCCACTCCCCCAAAAGACGGTGGGCCGATTCAGTACGTAATCATTTCTCAATTCATTATCCACGAGAAACTGCAGCTGTACGCTATCGTATCGAACCGCTACACTTGCCAAGTTTTCGATTTTTAACTTGACAAACCAATCGATTTCCTGACCCGTTGTCACGCTATGAATCAGAGTCGTTGTATCCGCTTGCAGGGCCTTAAAGTCAACGATGCGTATTCCAGAGGGAATCACGTTGAAGGGTGTCGACACCCCCGAGGCAGGCCCTCCGACCTGTTGTACTATAATCGTATTATCCGTCCACTCCCGATACACGGTCACAATATTCGTCCAAACCCCGTCGATAAAATCCCCGCTCATCGAGGGATTGATCGTTCCCGTAAGGTCTGAAATTCGGACTCTGCCCGTAAAGTCGGTCGCCGTATAATCGTTGACATCCACGGCTCGGATTGTGATCAGAAAGGGTATCCCCATGACTTGCGTGTTGATGGGATCAATGACAAAGCTGGAGACGGGTCCAGGCGTCACTGTGATCGTTCCCGTATTATCAAAAATCTGGTCGGGATACGCGGGATTGGCGGCCTTTATCGTCCCGCTTCCCGGTTGAGTCGGCGTATAGTCCAGTAAAGACGTGTTGAATCGAAGGATCTCATCCGGCAGACCATACGAGGTCCAGTTGGTGTTTTCATCCCCCCTGTAATTGCCATAGGCATCGTATCCTGCCGAGTAAAGGTTGAGTGTTTGTCCAACGATAATGGATTGTGTGACCACCTCAATGCCCCCACCTCCTGACTGATTGCGTATCTTTAGTGAGGCCAGGTTACCGGGGATCACCGTAATATCGTATACGATCTGGAATTTACCGTCCGCATGGCCCTGTAGATCTACACCGCTTTCGGCTTTCACCAGCGTCTGATAGGCCTGTCCTGCTCCCCTAACCACGGTGATGTCGTTTAAAGAAGGACCCGCGCCGTTGGGTGAATCACCCCCTCCACTGATGGTCGAAACCTCTACATTGCCGGACCAGATGTTCCCGAAGTTGTCTTTAGCATTGGTAACCGATAGGATAAACGGAATGCCCGCTGTTTGTGTGGTGGCTGCCATGAGGCTGAACGAGTTCAAACTCCCTGGATTCACGGTAATGGGGCCCGTATACCTGACCTCACCATCCGCCGTGCCCCGAAGAACCGTGACTACTGCATTGGTCAGTGTCTGTTCTGCTATCCCATTACCGTTGGTAACATTAATATTCACGATGGTCGGCTGATTACCGGCAGGTGAAACGCCACCACCTATGGAGGCTTCCAAGACGACTTGACCCGACCAAAAATTCCCATATTGATCCTGCGCATTTTTCACGCTGCAGGGGAATGCGACACCGGCGGTCCACTCCGACGGCGCCGTTAACACAAAATCATGCATCGCACCATGGGTGATGAGAAAATCGGAAGACGTGCCGGATTCCAGGGGTGTGTCTACACCGCTCTTGGTCTCCATGATGATTGAATAATTACCGATGCTCGTCACGTTGGTCACAGATTGCAATGTAATCTGCAACGTGCCGGGTGGAATGGTGTCTCCGTTCCCGCTTCGGATAATCGTTATTCTGGGAATGTTCAGGTCATAGGTATACGTGAACGAGCCGTTTATGCTGGTTCCGCCGGGATCCACCGTCACCCCGCTGATGCCAAAACCGGTATGCGAATAATCGATGAGAATTTTACCGTTTCGAGGGAGCGTCACCGTCGTCTTGAACGTGATTCTATGGCTTGTCACGGCCCCGGCACCTGAATTGGTGGGAACCACCGTAATGGGATCGATATCAGCCCACAGAAACGAGGGCATGCATAGAATAACGAGGAATCCTAGGAATAATTTTTTAACTGGTTTAATCATTCGGATGCTGAAGTTTTATCATCTCATTATCCAATCCACTACATCAAAAATAGGCTCCCGGATTTGGAGCCTGACTATGAATGGCAAATAATATACCAAATGTAAATGTTTGTGGAAACAGCATCTCATAATCCATTGAAAAAAAAGGAATAAAGACAGTTGATTGATATTGTGATATTTTAAAAGCCATTGTATTTTAATTAGTTAAGATGGTCGAAATTCGTTCAATCACTTCAGCATGGCTCTCAGGAGAATGAGGAGTCCTTTTCCATCATTTCTTGCTAATTTTAAGTTGTTCTTCGCTTTTTCAAAATCCGGATTGAGCTCACTCGCTTTGCGAAACTGGTGGAGTGCTTTGTTGAATAAATGGCGACACTGAATCAGGTAGGCCACTCCCAGTTTATTCCGTATGTCGGGATAATCCGGGTACTCTCGAGCCATCGTCTCCAGCTTGTGTACATACTCCTGAACGGCCTCCGAATCCTTGCCTCTTTCCCCGTACATCAATCCCAGGTAAAAGGCGTCATCAAAATGCAAATCGATCCGCTGTTTCAGACCGGCATCGATTTCCCGGATAGACTTCAACGCCTTCTTTATCTCTTTCTGGTGGATTTGGCGCATGGCATTTTCGACATCGGGTGTTTGAAACCGTCCGGAAAGAGCTATCGCCCGACCCAGATGTTCTCGCGCCTTTTGAAGGTAGTCGATCTGCCGGTCTTGTCCTTCTTGCGATCCTTTGGCGATGACCTCCAAATAACAAAGCGCCAGGGAGAAATGGGCGTCATCGTAGGATGGGTTGATCTGAAGCGCTTCACGAAAGACCTTCTCTGCCTTGGGATACTGCCCGCCCGCCAGACGGGCTTTGCCCAGCGTTTGCCACATATCGGCGTAATCCGGCTTCACACGGACACCGTTCTCTAAAACCTGGACAGCTTCCTTATGTCCGCCTCTCTTGATATACGCCTCGCCCAGAGCGAGATAGGCATCCCCGAGTTGAGAATCGTACTGAAGGGCAAGCTCGAGTTCACTGATGGCCTCGTCCAACAGGTTCCATCGTAGGAATTGCCGACCCATCCTCATCATGCTGGGCGGATGCCTAACGGTCTTGACCCTGGATGAAATCGCATAGAGAAGTTCGATGTCGGAACGTGTTTGTGCGTGACACTTTTCTGCCCGGCTTTTCAGATCATCCTCAGCGATTCCCGGATCGTAAGGAACCGCCTTTTTGGCCAGTACTCTTCCACCGTCGAATAGCGTGGAGACGATCTTGCTCTCATCCAAATTCTGCGTTTGAAGGTAAAGCTCCCGACCACGCGCATGGAGGTTGTCGCTGTAGTGAATTCGCGTCATCGAACACCCGTCGATTCAGAAGCCGCTGTATTTTGCCTGGGGAAATCGTTGGCGGCGATGAGTACAATATCGCCTTTCATCCTTCAGAGGAGGAAAAAACGTAGTACTGCTCAAAAGATTCCCCAAGGCGTTTCTAAGGACCGGCACCCAATGAACCGATCCACAATCCGATGTTCAGTGCAATACGTATCTATTCGGCCAACAGGCAACAGATGGCTGCGACGTTGACGATATCATCAACACTGCAGCCTCTGGAGAGATCATTGGCCGGCTTCCGAAGCCCCTGGATAATGGGTCCTATGGCCTCTGCATTGGCCAGCCGCTGTGTCAATTTGTAGGCAATATTACCGGCGTCCAAATCCGGGAATATCAGCACATTAGCCTTCCCTGCCACAGGACTCCCAGGAGCTTTCTTTTCTCCGATAGATGGAATGATGGCCGCGTCGACCTGGAGTTCGCCATCGACCTTCAGAGAAGGAGCTCGCTCCTTGACCAAACGCGTTGCTTCCTTGACTTTATCCACCATGGGATGATCGGCACTCCCGTATGTGGAAAAGGAGAGCATGGCCACCACGGGTTCCTCTCCGGTTAACTTCTGATGTGTTTGTGCCGAGGCGATGGCGATGCTCGCCAATGCATCTGGATCCGGATCCGGTACCACGGCCCCATCGGCATACGTAAACGGTTTATCCCATCCGGGAACAACCATCATAAAGATGCTGGAGACGATGGAGACATTCTCGGCCAAACCGATACACTGAATCCCGGCCCTCAACACATCCCCCGTCGTATTCACAGCACCCGCCACACTCCCGTCGACATCGCCTTCCCGAACCATCATGGCCCCCCAAAAAAGAGGCCTTACGATCGTCTGCCTTGCCTCTTCTTGGGTCATGCCCTTATGCTTTCTCAGCTCATACAATGTCTGTCCGTATTGTTCTAATCTATCGTGTGTTTCGGGTTGTAGAACCTGAACCCCCTCCAGGGAGACACCCATGTCTTTGGCCTTCTGGGATACATTTCCAGCTGCATCCAAAAGGGTGACACGGCAAATACCTTCCCGTACCAGCCGCTGGGCAGCCTGGATCATGCGATCATCCTCTCCCTCGGGGAGTACGATGTGTTTGCCTTTTTCGGTTGCTTTTTGCCGAATTTGTTCGAGTAGTGTCATGAGGTGATTCTCCGTATCTTACGTATTCGAATTCATGGCGCGCATTTTATTTCTCAAATGCTCCGATACAACGGGTGGAAGAAAACAATCGATTCTACCCCCAAGTCTTGCAACCTCCTTGACAATCGTCGAATTGATGTAGGTATATTCCTCACTCGGCATTAAATAGACCGTCTCCAACTCGGGCATCTGTTTTCGATTCATCAGAGCCA
>CAZTKR010000024.1:0-24660 GCA_964614115.1 uncultured bacterium
TAGATCAATTGTACAAATATTCTAAATAATACAAATTCTTTCGATAATTGTCAAGTTTAAAATGCACTGTGATTCATTTTCTTACAATAGACTCATCTGGCCATAAATGACCAGAATGGCGGTTCTCTCTATTGCGCTAATACTGGCACCAGACAAATAAAGCGAAATACACCCGTTCCCGTATTCTTGAAGCAATGTTTCTCATCCGGCAGTACGAAGATGGCCGTTCCCGATTCAACGGGTATGTCATGTCCATCCCTCCAAACGGCACCCTCTCCATCCATTACGAACACCTCATGTTCCCACGGATGGGTGTGAAGGGGCGTGCAACCCCCCGGTTCGACTTCGAACAACCGCATGACAAAATTGGGCGCACCGTCTTCCTTGGCGATGAGCCATCGGATCGTCACGCCCTTGGCTTCTTCTTGGGTTACTGGACTGGCTTCCATGTCCCTATAGTTCAGAACTTTCATCGGATTCCTCCTTATGTTTCATCAATACTTCTATGATTCGATGATCGGCCGCGGGAAATGCAAACGCTGTTAGTTCCCTCGGTGTGATCCAGCGATAATCGTCGCATTCCAGAAGACGAATCTTACCACCCGTGTATTTACATCGGAATGCATGGAGCGTGATCCGAAAATGGGAATACGCATGCTTCACGACGATCACCGGTTCCAGAATTTTGATCCGTATGCCCAGCTCCTCGCGAATCTCCCGAATCAGACAACTTTCCAGGTCCTCGCCGTCTTCCAGCTTTCCCCCGGGGAATTCCCAAAGCCCTCCCAACAGACCTTTGTGAGGCCGCCGTGTAATTAAAAATTTTTCGTTCTTCCAAATAATACCGGCCGTGACGTCGTAATGAGGAATGGGCTTCCTGGATGATTGTACGGGTAGGTCCGTCTGGATGGACAATCTCTTGGCCTCACAAATGCCAGCCAACGGACACGAATCGCACGACGGTCGGCCGGGTTTGCATACAACCGCTCCCAGCTCCATCATGCCTTGATTAAAAACGCCAATCCGTGCTCTCGGCAACAGCGTATCGGCCAGCTCCCACAGGATTCTTTGGGTCCCGGCCTTATCCACATTCTCGGTGATGTGAAACACCCGCGTCAACAGCCGCTTCACGTTTCCGTCTAGTATGGGTACGGGGCGGTCGTGGGCAATGCTAAGAATCGCTCCAGCCGTGTATCGGCCGATACCCGGCAAGGAAAGCAGGTCGTCGATGTTATCCGGCACCTGGCCTCCGAATCGTGAGACGATGTCCTTTGCCGCTCTGTGCAGATGACGCGCCCTGCCATAATAACCCAATCCCTCCCAGGTCTTCAACACTTCGTCCAGCTGCGCCCTTGCCAGGTGATGAACAGTTGGAAAACGATGGACGAACCGGTGGAAATACGACTCCACGGTAGCCACCTGGGTCTGCTGAAGCATGACTTCCGAGACCCAGATCTTGTAAGGATCGTCTGTGTTCCGCCAGGGCATGGCTCGTTGATGCTTCCCGTACCAGTCTGTAACACCCCGGCGAAACCGTCTTTTTATTTCACTCTCTATATGCATGCTTTGTAGTCCGTCGGTTCGTCTTGCTCCTGGCCTACCAAAATAAAGAATTGAAAATCGAAAATCAAGACAATGCATGCCGGGGAAATAAAAAAGCCGTTGTTTATTCAACAACGGCTCGGGGGAAGAGGAAAGGAAATGAGATTTTTTTCTTTACTAATCGTTGGACATCGTTTACTATTACAAACTCCTTGCCAAACTTTTCGAAATTTTGTATTGAGACATATCATATTTATTTTCAATATCTTATGCGATTAACGATTGCACCTGTAAAAAATGGGATTGTGGACCAACGTGGAAATTCCTTCCGCCCCATGCGGCAAATTTTGCCATCTTGCAGAGACGTTATACAGATACTATCCGACACTCTTCTCTACCCATATCTGCACCAGGTGTATCAGTGCCTCCACCGCTTTCTCCATGGCTCGGACGGGTATCCATTCCAGCTTGCTATGAAAATTCATACCACCGGTGAAGATGTTCGGTGTCAGCAGTCCCCGTTGACCGAGTACGGCACCATCCGTGCCACCCCGAACGATCTGAAGCCGGGGCTCTAAGCCGGCCCGTCCGACCGCTTCCAGCGCATACTCCACGACGCGAGGCTCTCGATCCAAGTCCAAACGCATGTTCGGATACTGATGCTTTATTTCCAGATCGATGCCTGCCTTGGGATATTTTTGCAGGAGTTTCTTTTGAATATCTTCCAGCCGTTTTTGCATCCCCTCGATGCCTTTCACCTCAAAGTCTCTGAGGAGTATTTTCAGGACCGTACGTTCTACTCCGCCATCCATCACGTAGGGATGCAAAAAACCCTGCCTGTGCTCCGTGGTCTCTGGAGAGGGATCGTCTTTTAGCTCTGTGACGACCTCGGCGGCCATGCGGATACTGTTGATCATCTTGTCCTTGGCATAACCGGGATGTACGTTCATGCCCTTAATCGTAAAAACAGCCACAGCCGCGTTGAACGTCTCGTTCTCCACGTCCCCGGCTCTCCCGCCATCCACCGTGTAGGCAAAATCAGCACCGAAAGCCTTCACATCGAAGTGTTCCGTGCCCCTTCCCACCTCTTCGTCGGGTGTAAAACCGATCCGAAGTGTGCCATGAAGTATTTCCGGATGTTTATTCAGCATAAAGATGAAAGTCATGATTTCGGCGATGCCTGCCTTATCGTCGGCACCCAGGAGTGTCGTACCGTCAGAAGTGATGATATCCTCTCCGATGTAATCGAGGAGGTCGGGATTTTCCTCCTCCCGAATGATTTGTGTCATATCACCGGGAAGTACGATATCGCCACCCCGATAGTTACGATGGAGGATGGGCTTCACATCTTTGCCAGACACTTCGGGAGATGTGTCCACATGTCCCAGGAATCCAATGACCGGTACGTGTGCCGCTTCGTTATCCGAAAGATTGCCGGGATACGTGGCCGTCACATACCCGTATTCGTCCATGCGAGAATCGTGTAAACCCAGTTCCCGAAGTTCCTCGACCAAAAGGGAGCAAAGCACCTTCTGCTTTTCCGTGCTCAGATACCGGTCTTCGATGTCTTCCTGGGATTGTGTGTCGATCTTCACGTAGCGGAAAAAACGATCCAGTAAGTCCTGACGCATAATAACCTCGATGACGGCCTTCCATCCTCTTTATGATGAAAGGATGTGTTCCATGAAAAGAAAAACACCGAACACGTGCGAAAAACGACCGATTAAAATTGGAAACCGATTCGGCAACGGCAGCATTCGGTGCAGGACTTTTCAAAAAGGATTCATGACAACACTCCGGATGGCGTATGCGGCCATCCGGAGTAGTCTTATCCCAGAGACGGGAGTTCGACGTTCAGCCTATGAGCGTCGTCCTCGATGATTCCCCGTAATCCCTTGACCACATCCTCGGGCAGGGATTCGACCGTATGAGAGTCTAAAATTCTGACGACCTCTTCACAGGCCCTATCCCAGGCCGTTTTCTTGCCCTGAGACGACCACACATCGTACGTGTCCCGATTGATGGTCGGCCCGACGGTGATCATCTCTTCCCGGAACCATCGAATGGTTTCCTCAGAACCGACGAAGTGCTCGCCGTCGTAGATATCGCCGTACAGGTCTTTTCCGAGTTGATCGCCTCTCGCTTCCACGCCTCGAACGAGCCGCAGGGCCATACCGCAGATTTCATTATCCAGGACGAGTTTTTCAAGACTCTGACAACTTTCGAAATTCAGCATGCCGGGCCCCGAAATCACATTAACGCCAGCCAGAGCCGCGATCACGGCTCCCATGCCCGACTCCAGGCCCGCCTGGCCATCCACGACTTTGGCATCGGAAAGCGCCATGTACGCATGGGTGGGCAGGCCCAGATGCTTGCCGATCTGAGCGTACGAGGCGTCGATCATCATTGTCTCAATAGCCCCCATGGGTGTCGTTCCCTTCCGCATATCGAAAGCCGCCGGAGACCCGCCGAAAATGATGGGGGATCCCGGACTGGCCAGTTGATGGATGACGATGCCGCTCAAATTCTCGGCCGTGAGCTGAACCAGGGCACCGGCCAATGTGACGGGTGACGTCGCTCCGGTCAACGGCATGGAAACGAGTTCAGCAGGAATACCGGCCCTGGATGCATCGATGAGATTCTGACACGTCAAGTTGCTCCACTTCAGCGGGGGTGAGGGGCAGCAGTCAAAAATGGCCAAAGGTTTTTCTCTCAGGGCATCCTCGCTGCCCCGGACGGCCACCAGCATGTCGGTCATGATCTGAAAGCTCTCTACGGAAAACGTCCCGGTCACAACGGGTTTCCGACAGTACAGAAGTCCGATGTACAACCGATACCTGTCCTGCATTTCCTTGGGCACATCGGTGGATATGATGCCTGTACTCTGGGCCGCAAAGTTGGGAAGCGCGTCCGTTAGCGTGGCGAACCGAACGAGATCCTGAGTGATGGGATCGCGCTCTTTTCCTGTTTTTGGGTCCAGAATGGTTAGAGCCGCAGAACCCGGATCGAAGTGGTTGTGATCCCCCTCCAGTTGCATGGCCAGCGATCCATCGCGGTTATACAGATGAATGGAATGGGGAACGGTCTTCAATGCTTGTTTGACGATGGGCTCCTTGATGAATACAGTCTGCTCTTTTGAATCACATCCCGCCTCCTTGAGAAGTCCAACCGCTTCCTCATTCTCGACGAGGACGCCCGTCTTTTCCAGTACGTCCATGGCTTCTGCAATAATCTGTTCCACAAACGGCTGTGCAAGCATATCCAGCCTGGGACGCTTTGTTTCTAACATGGTCATTCCTCCTTTGGTATTCTTCCCGTCATTCCATCCTCATCATGGGCCACAGACCGAGGATATTCTAGGGGTTTCTTTTTTTTCATCCTTATTTTTTGTATGATAATGACACAAAGCCAGACCGCTATGCCTATCGGATACATCGCATGGCGCCATCCTGAATCCAGTCCCACAAGATCGGACATAACTCTGGGATTGAAAAGGACGAACACGGCCGTAATCAGCAGTAATGCTTCGTACCATCGATTCTTGATTAAAAGCCATCCCTGCACCAGACTCGTAAAAGCACAGGCAGCCAGCAGCGTCATGCCAAAGACCAAGAGAATGATCAGAGGATGATCAACGCCATGGAGAATCAAATCCGTGTTGAACACGAACATGAACGGAATGATGGCCGTTCTCAGGTCGTACGTGAATCCCTGAATGCCTGTAGGGATGGGCTCCGAGTCGGCCAGGGCAGCGGCCGCGTAGGAGGCAAGTCCCACGGGAGGTGTATCATCAGCCAGTATCCCAAAGTAAAAGCAGAAGAGGTGTGCGCTGATCAGGGGAACGACAAGGCCGAACTTGGCACCGACCTCCACGATGATGGGCGCCGTCAGCGATGCCATCACGATGTACGTGGCGGTCGTCGGAAGCCCCATTCCCAGCAGCAGGCTCGCGACTGCCGTGATTAGGAGCAAAATGAGTATATTTCCTCCAGAGAGGATTTCGACGATGTGGGTAATCATACCGCCGATTCCCAGATTCACGATGCCCACGATGATCCCGGCGATGGCTGTGGCAACGGCTACTGTCACCATGTTCTTTGATCCTTGAACACACCCACTACCGATAATCCTCAGGCTCTTCTTAAAGGCGGCTCCGGCTGTTTTAGCGATTGTGTGTTCAGACTCCCGCGCACTCCGAAACTCCTGGTACAGAATCATGATGAGCAATGCGATGATGGCCCGGAAAGCCGAGAGTTCAGGGGAATGCCTGAAATAGAGGAGCTCAACGAGCAGGACAGCGATAGGAACGAGGTAATGTATCCCTTCCTTCAGCGTACGCCAGAAGGGTGGTATCTCCTCCCTGGCGAGTCCTTCGATGCCCAGCTTGCACGCCTCCAGATGGGTGATATAGAAGAGGGCTCCGTAGGATACGAACGCAGGGATAGCAGCCGCCTTGATGACATCGATGTAGGGGACGTTGACGTACTCGGCGATGATAAACGCGGCCGCTCCCATGATGGGCGGCATCAACTGCCCGTCCGTGCTGGAAGCCACCTCGATGGCAGCGGCTTTCTTGGGAGGGTATCCGATGCGTTTCATCAGCGGTATCGTGAACGTGCCCGTGGTCACGATGTTCGCCACGCTGGAACCCGAGATGCATCCCATCAAACCGCTGGAGAACACCGCAGCTTTGGCAGGCCCTCCTCGATACTTCCCCAGCACCGACATGGCCAGCTTGATGAAGAACGCACCCGCACCGGCCCGCTCCAGGAGAGCGCCCAGCAAAACGAATAAATACACGATAGATGCCGAAACCCCCAGGGGAATGCCGTAAATGCCCTCTGAGGAAAGAAAAACCTGGGTCATGTATTTTCGTAACGAGACGCCTTTAAAGGCGAACACGGAGGGAAGGTACGGACCGAGAAAAGCATACAGGGTAAAAACAAGAGCGATGATGGACAGCGCAGGCCCTACGACGCGTCGCGATGCCTCCAGGAGCAAGACGACGGCTACGATACCGAATACGATGTCCCGGGTGAGGGGCGCTCCGGCCCGCATGGCGATACCGTTCCAGTCGATGACGATGTATAGAACCGACACGGCCCCTGCAAGAGCCAGGATAAAGTTGATCCGTGTTACGGTCGGACTCTGAGGCGCGCAGAACCGATCCTCTCCCCGCCTCCGTTTTACAGGAAAAGCGATATACACCAGCAGAAGGCCAAACATCAGATGAATGGCCCTAATCGTGATTCTATCCAGGATGATGAATTGGGGAAGCGCCAGTTGAAAAACGGCCCATAAAATCGCGATCACAGAGGCGCCAATCAGAGTCGAACGGTGCACAGAATCTTTTGTATTCGTCATGAAAGAAGATGCATTCCTAAGAGGCTAAATGAGACATCGGATTCCGAAAATCAATTTACAATTTCTCCCTCTAAAATCAATACTTTTTTTACAAAACGAATCAGACCCGATTCTCGGTAATACTTCAGTGCTCCTTGATGCAGGGGAGCCGTAAGTCCTTGAAGCATGTTTTCTTTTGTCAACGCGCCGTATGCCGGATGCAGTGTCTTAAACTCCTCGAAATTATCGAATACTTCCTTGGTAATGGCGTATACGACGGCTGGATCGACATGAGAAGCGCTCACCAGCGTGGCTTTCACGCCGATAGATTCGATGTCTTCGTGATTTTCTGCCTTCGGATAGAGCGCACGGGGTATGACAGCCTTAGCATAGTAGGGTTTGATGGCCACCAGACTGTCCAATCCGAAACCCTGAATCGGGACGATGCGTACACCGATCCGTCCCGACGTGGCTTCCTTGATATTCCCGCTGGGGTGTCCCACCGTGTAGAAAAACGCATCGATGCGTTCGTCCTGAAGAAGGGTGGGCGCTTCCAATGCCTTCACGTACTCGGCATTGATATCGTCCACTGCGAGGCCGAAGGCCTGCAGCACATCCAGGGAATTCTGCAGAGGCCCGGAACCCGGATTTCCCAGGTTGACCCGTTTACCCGTTAAATCTTCCACGCGGCTGATGCCGCTCTTGGTGGCAGCCACGAGAGTAACGGCCTCGGGATGAATCGAGAAGACCGATCGCAGGGCGCTTTGGGCACCCCTGTCCGACCATTCGGCCAGACCATGCACGGCCTGATACTGCCTGTCCGACTGGACGACGCCGAATTCGAGGTCTCCGCTGAGCACCGCGTTCACGTTGTACACAGACCCTGCCGTTGATTCGACTGTAGCCTTGATGCCATAGACATCGGATTTCTTGTTGATCATCCGGCAGATGGCCCCACCCGTCGGGTAAAACACACCTGTCACGGCGCCGGTGCCGATGGTGACAAAGGACTGGTCGCTGCAGCCGGTTCCAAAAAGATAAATGCCGATTATGACAATAGGGAAAAAGAAAAACCTTCGGATAGCATGAATCATCGTTCTCTCCCCTCTGCTAGGGATATGCACTGAGATTGCTACTGTATGTCGCATGGAAAACATACAAATCAGGGTCTCTGTTTCAGTCCAACCTCTGCTCCACCTCTGCTTTCAGCGCCTCGTAGGGCAAGGCGCCCGTCAGTCGCATCACGACCTGCCCCTTGTGGAACATCATGATGGTCGGGATGCTGCTGATCTGGTATTTGGCCGCGATATGCTGCTTCTTGTCCACATTCACCTTGACGGTGAGCACCCTTCCCTTCAGTTCCGAAGCAATACGCTGTATGGCCGGAGAAACCATTCGGCAGGAACCGCACCACTCGGCCCAAAAATCGACCAAAACCGGAACCTCCGATTGGGCGATGAGATCCTCAAATGTTTTGGGAAGAGATGTGGCATTCATGACTCATCTCCGAATAGATATATTATCTCTATACGACATCCCACTCCGGAATCCTCGTCTATTTCTTACACGTACTCCCGCAGGTGGCACAACTCCCGTCGCAACTACCGCCCGTACCGGCTCCGGGATTGGAGACGTTACCCCCGACATAAAAAGTACCATAGGCTTCCTGCAAGTTCTGACTCCCACAAGCGGGACAAACGATTTCAGGCTTCTTTGATATAGACGCGAATACATCAAAATGATTCTGACAATCCCTGCATGTAAACTCATACGTTGGCATGGGTCAAGACTCCTCGTTCATCATAAGAAATGGCTCACACAGTATTCTCCCGACCCGACACATCAGACCCCCCAAAGATTAAAAAACTTGAATGGCGTAAAGTTCCATACTCCATCCTGGTTTGACAGGCACCATGGTCACGTCAAGACTCCGGGAATGTGGATCAATCCCCGCACGATGATTCCCTTTCTTCGATATACGGAGATAGACAGTGTATGAGAGAAAATTGCCGACGGCATAAATCGTACTCCATTACTTCCACTGCTCATGCATAACGATTTCATCCAGTTTCTTCCTGGGCCTCGGGGATGGCCGTTCTCCAGGATATCCCAGGATCAGCAGTTCGACAATTCGGATCGAATCCGGGATACGCAAGATCTCTCGAACCTGATCCTCAGAAAAAGCCCCGATCCAGCACGTGCCCAGACCCAATGCTGCTGCAGCCAGCGTCATATGGTCTATAGCGATGGAGACATCGATGGTATAAGCGGGCTGGCCGCAGGTCATCACCTTATCCGATTCCACGGAGCAGCAAGCAATCACAACAGGGGCCTCGGCCACGAACGACTGATTGCAGGCCGCGCGCGACAGCTTCTGCCTCGTCTCTGGATGCTGAACCACGACGAAGCGCCACTCCTGGCGGTTGTTGGCCGAAGGAGCCAGCCTGCCCGCTTCCAGGATTTGTTTCAGCGTCTCCTCCTCAACGGGCCTGTCGAGATACTTGCGTATCGATCGGCGAGATCGGATGGCCTCGAAAACATCCATGATTCATTCTCCTAGTTGTAGCGAATTACATAAAGCAGATATTTTCCCAAAATCAATTATTATAAGCTCATCACACCTTGATTCATGTTGATCATCACTCATTACACTTGCATTTTTGCCCTGCGTCCTAAATCTCGTATGCATGATAATCAAAATCCAGTTGCCCGAGATTTCTCCGTCTGTGGAGTTGTTCCTCCGTCATCTTGGCATCGTAGAATCGCGTATCCAGAAGCCAGGCACCATCAAAGCGGGCCTCGGATAAATCCGTTTCGGAAAAATCCGCATAGATCAATTCGGCGTTCCTGAAATCGACTCCTCTGAGGAGCGATCCCCTGAAATTGGCTCGAGGCAAGATCGCCCATGACATATTGGCTCCCGTGAGATCGGCACCTCTCAGCAGAATACCCGTACGAATCCTTTCCTCATCCTTTCTTTCCCAGGGGCCTCGAAGATTTTGATGAGAAAAATCGATCCCGCGTAAGTCCAGAGCACCGGGTCGTAAGGGAATAGCTTCATCTTGAGGAACTTCTGCCAGGATGGATGCAATCTCCCGTCCTTCGTTCAGGGCAATCACGAGGTGGTTGATGACATCGCCGTTCCAACGGTCGTGAAGCCAGCGGCGTTGTTCATCATCGTAATCGAAACCCAGCATGTCTCCTCCTTAAAACCGAACGGCGCTGGGGCACACGTCGGTATAAGCACAGTACTTACATGATTGGTACGACGGCTTGGCCGTATAATCCCGGCTGCGAATGCCCTGAGCGGCTTGCAGTATCACCTCTTCGGTCTTGGCGAACATCTTGTCCGTGACATTCGTCTGGCCGACCAGTCCCGACTCCAGAAAGTGGAGTTCTAATACGTCGGGCATCCTGTCGAACGTTCGGGCATAGGCCATGGCGTAGATGTTCAACTGAAGACTGTTCTTCACGCGTCGGGTGGCTGCCTCCTGCGTATGGATTTCAGACGATTTGAAATCAACGATGGCGATCTCCCCGTCCCGCTCATCGATGCGGTCCCAGCGTCCCACCATACGATTTTTCTCGATTAAGAAGCTGAACTTCTCCTCAACCAGTTTCGGAACGATCCCCGATTTTTGCTGTTCCTCGAAAAACCGACGAATCGATTCCTTTCCTGCCTTCTTCCGACGGTCATGATGTTCCTTGGACAGAAAGCCGATGCTTCTCCATGCTCTCTCGAAGGCGCGATAGAGATCGTCCAGCGTGACCGGACTGCCGTTGATGATATGCCGGTAATAGCACTCGATGGCCGAATGCACGGCCTTTCCGTAGACGATGGTATGATGAAAGAACGGAAGGTGGAGGATATGCACATACTTGTATTTCAGCGGACAGGTTTGATAGTCATCGACCTGATAGTAGGAAAGATGATGGACGGCATCACCCGGAATGGGAGCCATTGTACGGATCACTCCATCGGGGGGCGGCGCGAAGCGTTGAATGCGCTCCTGGGCATCAGAACGCACGTTCACCTCGTCCAGGTGGGGCCGATCCAGTGACTCCAGGACAAACGGACTGACCTTGCGCTTTCGCATACCGCCATAGTCCTGAGCGCTGGTGAACAAGAGGCGCTCCCTCGCCCGGGTCATCCCAACATAAAAAAGCCTCCTCTCCTCTTGAAGATGAAAATCACCCTCTGGGAGGATCTCATTGACCAGCTCTGTCGGGAGTTCGATGGGCTCTTTCCGGCGGGTATGGGGAAATTGCTTGTCGATGAGGCTGACGATGAAGACCACCGGCCACTCCAAACCCTTGGCCTTGTGAACCGTCAGGACGTTCACGGCATCGCGGTCGGGGTCGGCCTCAGCCGTTCCAGGATCGTCCCCCGATTCGATCAACATATCGAGATAACGAACGAAATGAATCACCCGGTCTTCCCTGGCCACCTGGGCAAACGCCCAAATCACATCGAAGAAACGGGCGATATTCTGGATTTTAAGGCTATTTTCCGGAGTCTCGTCGTGGGTGAGTCTTTTAAAGTACCGGGTATTCGTCAAGAATTGATACAACACGACACCGGTTATGTTGTCCCGGGACAGATCGAGATACGTGCCGATATCTTCTATTATTTTAGGAATGGTGGACCGGGTGTCCGCCGAAATGTCCTGAAGTTCATCCACCTCCTCAATTTGCTTTAGTACGGAATACAGGGAAACATTCTTACGATGGGCCAGGTTCACGCACCGCTGCAGATCTTCCATGGACATCAGCTCGTACACATCCGTGGTGGCCAGATGGTACAGGCTGACGGTATCTTCGGGATCGGCGATCACCCGAAGAAACGCCATCAAGAGCTGGACTTCAGCCTGGGAATAGAGGCCCCGGCTCCCCGAAAATCGCCAGGGAATTCCTTTGAGGTTCATCGACCGGAGGAACGGATCGGCGTTCCCGTTGGTGCGAACCAGGATCGCTATATCCCCGTATTGACAGCCTTTATTCGCTACCAGATCGTGAATTATTTGAGCCACCCGGTCGGCCTCTGTGGGCAGGGAATCACAATGGAAATGCTCCACCGGATGCGCCCCTTTCGATTGGGCCTTTAACCGCTTATCGATCTGATTTCTTACTTCCAGCCGGTCGGGATTGTTGTTCTGTATTAAGCGATAGGCCGTATCCAGGATGATCTGCGAGGAGCGAAAATTCTCAGTCAACACCACCTGCTTGGCCTGGGGATACACATCCATGAAGCTCAGGATGTTGGAAATGGCTGCCCCGCGAAACTTGTATATGGATTGATCGTCATCGCCCACGACCGTGATGTTGGCCTTTTGGCCCCCCAGAAGCTGGATGAGTTGGAACTGGGCGTAATTCGTATCCTGGAACTCGTCGACCAGGATGAATCGATACCGCTCTTGAACCCGCTTGAGGACCGTCGCCCGCTCCCTGAAAAGCCGTAGGACCAGGCTGACTTGATCCCCGAAATCCACCTTCCCTTCTCTGGCCATCAACTCCTGATACATCGAATACATGGCGGCCACTTCTTCCTGCCTTTCGATTTCCTCGGAGAATCCGGCATCGTCGGGATGAACCTTGCCCTTTTTTCGGAGATTCTGGACGTATTGGCGGAATGTCTCCGGCGATACATCCTCGTCTTTCGCCCTGGAGATCACGGTCAGCATGGCCTGGATGAACCGCGTCGGATCACTCAACGGACAGTAATGCTTCAACGGAAACTCGAAGAGATGTTCCCGGAAGAAGATGATCTGCTCTGGCTGGGACAGAACCTGGAAGTCGGGATTCAGGCCGATTTCCAGGCCAAATTCTCGAAGGATCCGGTCGCCGAACGCATGGAAGGTCGAGATATGAACGTTGGCAAATCCGTACGGGAGGAGCACATCCACCCTCTCGGCCATCTCGGCTGCGGCCTTTTCCGTGAACGTGACGGCAAGGATTTCCTCCGGCCTGACCACCCCGGAATGGATGAGATGGGCAATCCTTTGGGTGATGACCAGGGTCTTGCCCGTGCCGGCACCGGCCACGATCAGGAGTGGTCCTTCGCCGAACTCCACAGCCACCTGCTGCTGGATTGTTAGTTCGATATCGGACATATCCAGCACAAGATAAGAAATAATGAGGTCATTTCAAAATGGAGGAAAGCAGATTGATCCCCGAAAAAAAAGACCCCGGGATTTCCAAATCACGGGGTTTTTAACTCATTGAGATAATCATCGACAACTCTGATGGAATCATTCACTCGCGAGGAAATAGATACGTCGCCACGATGCCAGCAATCCCAGCCACTACAAACGTCATCACCCGGGCCGTGATTTTGGCGTCCATGCCCGTACTGATCCATGCGATGGTGAACACGATGCCGACGACGATGGTTGCCAGTACGGCCTTGCCGTGGTACCGTTTCCAGAAAAGCGTAAACAGAATAACGACAGAGAACGTACTCCCAATGCCTGCCCATACGTAGCCGACGAGGGTATATATCAGGGTTTGAGGCGATAGATAAGCGACCACCAGCGCGATAACAGCCAGGAGGGCTGTCACCAGCCGGGATCGGGTAAGGTCTCTTTTCCGGTTATCCTCTGAGTCTTGTTGACGTTTGAGCAGGTTCTCGGAAAGTTCCGTGGCCGAGAGAATCAACAGCGAATCGGCCGTGGATATCATGGCCGCGATTGCGCCCGTGATGAGAATCGCCGCGATGAAGGGTGGAAAAATTCTGAGCATTACCGAGGGCATTACGTATTCTTGATCGGCCAACCCTTCAGGACCGAAAAGGGCGATACCGATCCATCCGATACTCAGGGCTCCGATATACGCCAGCACAGTCCAGAGGATGCCGATATTCCTGCCCTGTTTGGCCTGTTTCGGGTCTTTGATGGCCATGAACCGCATCGATAGCTGAGGCTGGCCGCCCAGGTAACCGAAAAACCACGAGAGACCTCCCATGATGAGGGCTCCCAGAGCAAACCCTGAGACTGCCCCTGTCATCGAGGAATACTTGGAACCGGCCAGACGCAACGCCTGGGGTATGGATGACGCAAAGAGATCGGGTGTATTGGCGATGGTGATGATGCCCACGATGGGCCCGACGACCAGGGCTGTAATCATGACGATGGCCTGAACCACGTCCGTGTATACGACGCTGCGAAAACCGCCATAAACCGTGTATGGGACGATGATGAGCGCTGTAATCAGCATGCCGAGTCTGGGATCGATGTGGAACATCGTATGCAGCGTCTTACCACCGCCCAGGAATTGGGCCCCCACGTAAAAGAAAAAGAAGAATACCAAGGTCAGACTGCCCAGAACGCGAATCCACTTGCCCGCGTCCGCGTGCTTCTCCGCGATGTATTTGGTAAATGCGGTGACACGGTACCGTTCTGCTTCATCCCGCAAACGCCAGGCAATCCCGGCCCACGCCGTCACGATACCGGCCACACAACCGATGGCCGTCCAAATGCCCACCAGACCGGAGGCATAGGCAAGACCCGGCAGACCCAGCAGGGCCCATGAGGATTCCCCCGTCGCCCGTTCGGACAAGGCCGCCACCCATCCGGGTAAATTTCTACCGGCGATGGCATAATCGGCATCGGTCTTTACCTTACGTCCCTGGTACATTCCCCAGAGAATCAAGAGAGACAGGTAGCCGATCATCACGATGAGAAGCTGTACTTGATACTCCATAACGATTCCTTATGATGAGGACGGTTTCATTTAGAGCGTGACAATAAGATGATTATCTCTCGGTTTCTATAGTCACACGATGAACCATGCGTTGATTCATCCACCGATTCAACAGCAGAAGAATGACGATGATCAACGTCCACTGAACCAGGCAGGTCATGATGCTGAACGACTCCAGGGGATTGTACCATCGTTCCGTACTAGCCGACTGCACCAACCACCAGACCAGGAGGATGAAAGCAGCGATGGGGATAAAGTAGGTGATGACCCGTTCCCACCACACTTTCAGCGTCCAATCGCCAGGATCGGCCAGATCGACGGTTCGGATCTGTCGGGCCCCGTTTCGGACGATGGTAAAGGCCACGAATGCGCCGGAGATCATCAGGGCCACGCCCCAGACAAAATCCTGGTTACTCAAGATATTCAGATTCCTGGCAGAAGGAATACCCAGAAGATACGAACAGCCGACAACCATGGCGATGGCCCGGGAACGCTTGAATCCGGCATCCACGAATACCCGCGTTGGGAGTTCCAACTGAGCGATGAGAGACGAAAAACCGGCAAAGGTCAACCCCAGAAAGAAGAGCACCGAAAGGGGATGTCCCAGGAACATACGGGCAAAAAGCTGCGGCATCCAGATAAAAGTGAGACCCGTCGATGCCGGTCCGCTGGTTTTCATGATTTCCAGGATTTCGGGTCTGGACATACCCATTTCGGTCTGGAGGACAGCGAATACCGTTCCGAATACCATCAAAGCGGCCAGGAGTGAGACCGTGTTGTTCCCGATGCCCGTGGTGAACGCGTTCTTCACGGCACCGTGTTCCTTCTTCATGTAGGCGGCATACGTCATGAACAATCCCCAGCCGGCGCCCGTATCCCAGGCGTTCTGGGTGAGGGCTTCCAGCCAAATCTTCGGCTTGGCCAACTGACTCCACTGGGGCGTGAAAAGATACGACACCCCGGACCATGCACCGGGAAGCGTCATCGCCCGAACAACAGCCAAGATCACGATCACCAGCAATGTGGGGATGAGTACTTTATTCACCCGCTCGATGGAACGCACGCCCTTCCATATGGCCATGGCTCCGAAGCCCATGGCCAGGGCATGGAACAACATGGGCCAACCGCCTCCCTGATACTGATTCCATATGTCCATGGCCGTATCGGTACTCATGGGCAGCGAATGAGTCAGCATGTAGATGAAATAATAGATACACCACCCCACGATGACAGAGTAGAAAAAGGTAATGGCCGTGGATACAAACGCGACGAACGCACCCATCCACGTGAATCGCGGGCCCGCAGCGTTGGAAATCGTAGACACCACTCCCCTGCGGTACTTACGTCCCAGGGCGTATTCGGATATGATCAGGGGGATGCTCCATAAAAATAAAAAACACACCCATGCGATGAGGAAGGCACCGGCTCCTGCATCACCGCCGTTCTGTGCAGCAATACGGGGAAAGCGCCAAATATTCCCCGTACCTACGGCAATGCCGAGCACGCTGAGCAGCAATCCCAAACGAGAACTAAAGCGTTGATTCACACTGCCATCGAGAGTCGTTTCCATACGGTTGCCTCAATAGTTGGATTCCTTTTGAGTATGCATTCGTGGAAGAAAAACGTGCACCATTTCAAATTGCTCTCCCTGACAGGGATACATGTCTCCCGATTAACTGTCATATTCACAAGGGCAGGCTCTGGATACATGTCCGATCAGGAGGATGTTGCTTCTTTTGTTTGACCGACGATTTTTTGAAGACTCTTCCGAGCCTGAAGAACCAGAAATACGGCTACGACGAAGAGAAGGATTGCGATTAAAAAAAGTGTGACATTCTTGGCCACCAGGTTTTTATGGATCATCATCCCCAGGGCGGTGAGCGTGACGCAGAACATAAAGTACATGGGGATCTTGACAAAACGGTTCTCCTTCTGCAGCTCTGCCAGCCAAACCGTGACGGCCAGCAACGCGATGGCGGCCAGCAGTTGGTTTGCCGAACCAAACATCGGCCAGAGCATATTGCCCGTGCCCGAAAGGGCAAGCAGGGCAGCAAACAGGACGGTGACCAGCGTTCCCACGTAACGATTCCGGCTCAGGACCGTGGGCCGGTCTTCCTTCTCGAAGAATTCCTGGAACATGAATCGAGCCAGACGCGTCGCTGTATCCAGACTCGTCAGAGCGAAAGCCGAGATGGCCAGAGCGGCAAAGGTGACTCCGATCGCGACGGGTATCCCCAGCGTGGAGATGAACCCGCCGACTCCCGAAGAAAAAATACCGATGGGGCCTCCGCCTTCCGTGGTTATCAGGCGTGAATAATCCCCCCTGATGACGGTGACAGCCGTGATGAGAGCAATGACAGCCAGCAATCCTTCGATCAGCATGCTCCCGTAACCCACCACCTTGGCATCGGATTCCCTGTCCAGTTGTTTCGACGTGGTTCCCGAAGATACCAGAGAATGGAACCCGGAAATGGCACCGCAGGCCACCGTGACGAACAGAATCGGAAAAAGCGTCCCCAGATTGGTCTGAAATCCGTCGAAAGCGGGAAAGGTAATCTTGGGATTCGCCACAAGGATACCGACGATGCCTCCCAGGAGCACGAGATACAGAAGAAACGAATTCAGAAAATCCCGCGGTTGAAGCAATATCCAGACCGGAGTGACGGAAGCGATGAAGATATAGACGAAAAGAACATACAGCCACGTGTTGTAGGGCAGGCTGAAGGGGAAACGCATACCCAGGTACACACATAGCAGAAGGAGCGATACACCCACCAGGGTGGCCAATCCCAGATGAATTTTGAGACGATAGATACTCAATCCGAACAGGATGGCCAGGCCGATGAAGAGCAAGGAGGATGTCGCCGCCTCGGGAGATTTCACGAAGGTCGAGGCCACTGCCCTGCAGAACACGGCCACAACCAGGACCAACGCAAACCATGCAAAGATCAGGAAGAGTCTCTTTCCGGCCTCACCGATGTGATCTTCGATGACCTCACCAATGGACTTCCCGCCATGCCTCACCGACGCTACGATGGATGAAAAATCATGAACCCCACCGACGAACACGCTGCCTACCAGAATCCATAAAAAAACGGGAATCCAACCAAATATGGCCGCGTAAATCGGGCCGAGAATCGGCCCTGCCCCGGCTATGGACGAAAAATGATGACCCAGGAGTACGGGAGCCTTGGCCGGCACATAATCCACACCATCCCGTCGGGTATGAGCGGGCGTCGTCCGTTTTGATTCTAAGTCGAATTTATGGGAGATGTATCGTCCATAGAAGATATAACCCAACAGAAGAAAGGCGATCGTGACGAGTACAAGCAGGGAAGCTCCCATATCTCTAATCCTCCTTACCTATTCGAGAGAGCGTTGTATCCTCAAGGCCGTATGGCCGACTTGGATGCAAAAACCAGGCATGAGATTTAACAATAAAATCCGACGGGTACGTGAGCAAACGCCAGGGATTAAAACTGTACGCGGGGTGCTTCCTGGGCTTGGTCTGCAGCTTCGAAATATCCCTTCTGCGCAAAGCCCAGCATTCCTGCGAAGAAAATCTGAGGCACGCGCCGTATCGTGCTGTTGTAAAGTTGTACGGCCTCGTTAAAACGCCTTCGCTCCACGGCGATGCGGTTCTCCGTGCCTGCCAGCTCATCTTGAAGGCGAATAAAATTCTGATTGGCCTTCAGATCCGGATAACGTTCGATCACCACCATTAGGCGTTGAAGCGCACCACTCAAACCTGCCTGGGCCTGCTGGAACTGGGCCAGGTTCTCGGGCGTCAGGTCCTCGGCTCTAAGGTTGATCACACCACCGACTCGGGATCGGGCTTCCGTGACGGCCTGGAGCGTTTGCCGTTCGTGCTCCGCGTAACCCTTGACGGTTTCGACAAGGTTGGGAATGAGATCATACCGTCTCTGGTACACGTTCTGTACCTGCGCCCATGTCTGGTTGACGCTTTCATCCAACTGCACGAAACCATTATACATATTTTTGATGCTGAAAAAAACGATCAGGATAATAACCACCAGGACAGCAAGAATGATGAGTCCTACCTTTCCTCCCTTGCTCATGATCTCCTCCTGTTAGAGTAGGTTTATTTCTTTTTCGTAAATGTCATGCGATCCACGACTGTGCTTAACTTTTGAATTTCCTGGATATAACGCTTTACGTTCTTCTCCAACTGGTCTTTGGTCAGTTTTGCCTCGTATTTTTTGACAGACAGCAGCACAGAAAAAAGGCCTTCGTCCAGTTTAAATTCTCTGCACGTGGCCAGCAGCACTTCCTGCTTTGTCTTGGGAACCTCCTGGCCTTTGAGGTACAAAAGCCCCTTGAAGATGGACGCGAATGCGACGATGGACCGGACGATGAGCATACGCAGCGGCTTGACCCGGCCCCCTGTTTCGATGAATCCCTGGCGCAACTTCAGGAGATTCCCCTTGAGTTCACGCTCGCATTGAAGCCGAAGGTCCGTGCGCTTGATCGTCAATCCCTTTAAAACATCCTCTCCTCTTAAAACACGATAGACCAACTGCATATTCAAGAATTCAACGGGAAAACTATCTAGCGATGCCTCGATGTACTCCTTCGTCAGAAAGAGCGGTATGCTGATGTTGCGTTTTTCCCATCTGGCGACGTACTTCTGCACAGCGCCTATGTCTTCGATTCCTCGTGGTGTCAGTACGACGAGAAAGTTAATGTCGGATTTTTTCGGAATATAGTCATCCGTGGCTGCACTCACGAAGAGGATGATGGATACGACGTCTTTTCCGAAGATCTGCTGAACGTCCTGACAGAATGGATCAAAGACCTCCTCGGGTTTATCGGGATTGGAACGCATAACATACCTCCGATGTATTCATTGAATCAGTGTAAACTCAAACATCTGTAAATCAGGATATCTACTCATAAACAAACATGGTTAAACGGTTCATCTCAAAGCGAGACATCTAAAATCCTCGTGAAGCACCGCCGCCTCCGCTCATGCCGCCGCCAAATCCCCCAAAACCACCGCCAAAACCTCCGCCGCTGAACCCGCCACCTCTTCCCCCTCCCATCAGCATGCCCATCAGCATCCAGGGCAGTATGCGGCCCTTGGTGACGATCATCAGAAAGATGAATAGAATGATAAAAAAGAGGCTGCTTCCTCCGCTGCGTCGGGACGATCGCCGGGAACTCGGCGTGCTGTCGGAACCTGACAGTCTCGTCCCCTTATCATCGGCGATGATCCGGGACACAGCCACCAGGCCTTTATAAAACCCCTGTCCATAATCTCCCTGCCGGAAATCGGGCAGCACGTACTCATCCAGAATCTCTCCCGCCAATCCGTCGGGGAGAATACCCTCCAGCCCATAACCGACTTCGATGCGTGTCCTGCGCTCCGCCATGGCCAAGAGAATCAGAAGCCCGTTATCTTTATCCTGCTCACCGATGCCCCAATCCTCGTATAGTCTAGAGGCATACTCGTCGATTCCCCAACCACCCATATCCTCCACAGTAACCACGGCCATTTCGGCGCCGGTCTTCTGTTTCACTTCCCACGCCAGGGCTCCCATCTTCTCTTCATAATACGGAGAGATAACCTGGGCAAAATCGTTTACATAGCCTCGATACTTGGGAAAACGAACTGTTTGGGCCAAGACGGATGAACAGACTATCAGAAATAATAGTATATAGTTCCATCTTTTCATCGAATGTGATCTCCGGCATCTATTCTAGGGGGGATGCTCGACTCCTCTTGCAGATAAAAGAAACGGATCGAGCGTCCTTATCGGCTTGCTACACCTTACTCAGATGAGGGGATTTCCCTCTCTCGTCTTTCCGATTTGCCGGTATGCCGTCGGCTGATACACATCCTTCCTCACGTCCTTCTGCTGCTGACTGGGCATGATGCGCTTGTACTGGATTTTCGACAACCCGAAGTTTATCAGAATGCCCACCTGGCTTCCCGTCAAGGTCAAACACCGCAGAACCTGCTGAATCTCCGTGTCCTTCAAGCTTTCCTGACTCCGGAGCATAATCACAACATCTTTGTCGATGAGATAATCGATCTCAACGGTTCCTACGAGAACATCCTTGTACATGACCTGAAGCGTCTTCATCGATTCGAAGGGCAGCTCTTTCAGTGGAAATTCCACATCCAATGCCTTCCGGTAAAAATCAACGGGATAACCCGGTCCCAGTGTCCGGTGTACTTCCATACATGCGCCAATAATCTTATACACCTTTTCATTCATTTCTTTCATTAAGGCCATTCTGTATCCTCCTTAAGAATAGCTTTTCTGGTTACGTTGATAAATAAGTCTCATACCTTCCAGTGTTAAAAAAGGCTCCACTCTCTCTATTCTCGCCGATTTTTCCACGACGGATGATGCCGTTCCTCCTGTGGCGATGACCTGGACCGTATCCCATTCCATCTCTCGTGCGATAGTGTCGATCATCCCATCCACCAGGGCCAGGGTACCCCACATGATGCCCGACTGTATGCTCTCCTCCGTCGTCCTGCCCACCACAGAACCGGGAAAAACCAGATCGACCCGAGGCAGTTTGGCAGCCACCCGGTGGAGCTCCTCGGATGCCCCTTTCAGACCCAGAGCAATACTTCCACCTATATAGGCACCCTTCTCGGAAATCACATCAAAAGTCGTCGCCGTCCCAAAATCCACAACGATCAATGGTCCCCCAGCCATCGCGTAACCTGCAACGGCATTGCATATTCGATCGGCCCCAACGGTACGGGGCGTATCGTACAAGATTTCAAGGCCCGTATCCGTATCGGCTGTTATGACCAATGGCTCCAGACCGAACCGTTCTCTCGATACTCCGGCGAATACAGCCGTCAACGAGGGCACCACGGAAGAGACGACAAATCCCCGAATGTCGGTAAACGCGATGTGATGCGCTTCACACCATGTTTTCAGGAGTATCCAGCTTTCGTCGGACGTTCTGGGAACCCGGCTGGACAGCGACCAATGTGTCTTCAGTTCATCCTGCTTGTAGACACCGATCACCGTCTCCGTGTTACCGACATCCACAACCAACAACATCTCTAACCTCAACAATTTCTCCATCGGAGAGTCTATGTTCGCGTCCGTCTTCGGTGGCCAGAACAATGTCCCCGTTGCTATGAAATGCCCTCACCACTCCCTTCATCAAATGACTGTTCAACCTGATAAGGACTTCTTTGCCCAGAATAAAGCTTCGGGAAACCCATCTGTTTAACACAAAATCGAAGCCGTTTGTTTCCGCCCTTCGATAGTCATCTTCTAACTGAACGAGTAAATCGGTTAACAGAGCCAGACGATCATGTCCAGTGTGTGTCACCATACTCAACGAAATGGCCCTCTCTCGGATTTCAATCGGAAAATCGGTCTCGCTTTGGGTCACGTTCACACCGATTCCCATGACTGCATACAAAACATCGCGCTGATTCTGAGACACCTCTGTCAAGATGCCTGCCAATTTCTTACCCTGAACATAGATATCATTCGGCCACTTCACCAGGACTTTCAGGCCGGCCGCTTGTTCCAGTGCCCGGGCTACCGAAGTAGCTCCCAACAGCGTCAGACAGGTGAGAGACCTGCATCGCTTCTTGGGCCTCAAGATCAGAGAAAACCAGAGCCCATGCGACCGGGGTGAATCCCAGGATCGGCTCCAGCGTCCCCGTCCGGCGGTTTGCTGTTCGGCATACACCAGGGTTCCTTCCGGTTTGCCCTGAACAGCCAGATGCTTCGCAAACCGGTTTGTGGAATCTATCGTATCGAAACAGGTCACCCAGCGTCCGAATGTTTTGGATCTCAATGCTTCGTGAATGCTTTTTTCGGTGATAGGATTACTCATGGCTGTCGTCTCTTTGAAAACCTTCCAGAGCTTCCTCTTCTGTTTCGTAAACCTTAATTACTTGTTCCAAATGGGCGATTCGGATCAAAAAACGTATTTTGTCTCGAATATTACAAAAACGTATATCTTTCCCCCGGCTTTCGGCCTGACGGATGCCAAACAGGAATGATCCTAAGCCCGTACTGTCCATGTTTTCCACTTCGCCCAGGTTCAAGAGAAATCGTTCATCATCTTCAAGCGTCAGCCCCAGAAGCGTTGTCTTCATATCGGGGGCCTCATGGGATGTTAATTTTTTGTCCCGTACTCGGATGACGTTCACATCGCCCACTCTCTCCCGATCAAACTGCATCGTTCCTCCTCACCTGTTTTAACAATCCTTTCTTCGCAAAACTAAAGTATCGATTGTCCGCAAGGATAATATGATCTACAACAGGAATACCCATAACCTCACCGGCCTCCGTCAATTGCCGGGTGATCTGACGATCCATCTGGGACGGTTCCGGCTCCCCTGATGGATGATTGTGAAGGAGTATAATTCCCGCCGCCAGATGATCCACGGCGGGTTTAAACACCTCACGAGGGTGAACGACACTCATGTTCAACGTTCCCTGCGAGACAGTCACATTCCGAATGATTCTATTTCCACTGTCCAGAAGAACGGTCTTGAATATTTCTTTCTTCAATCCCCTAAATTCCGGGGAAAAAAACTTGGCTACCTCTGTCGGAGAATTCAGCCGAACACCTTCCTTGCCCTTACCGCCTTCCACGCGCCGTCCCAATTCAAAAGCAGCCAAGATTCTTGCACTCCTGGCCGGTCCAATGCCCTTCATACGCAAGAGCTCGACGATTCCTATTGAGGAAAGTTCGGCCAAATCTTCATGTTCTACAAGAAGCCTTTTGGCCAGATCAACGGCCGTGATTCCTCCCGTACCCGACTCGATCAGGAGTGCCAGGAGTTCTGCATCGCTAAGATGCTGCGGGCCAAAGTTTAAGAGTTTTTCTCGCGGCCTCTCCTCTTCGGGCCACTCTTTAATCTTGGTGTGATAATAAGACGTTTCTTGAACTTTGTGACTCATACGACCATTTCGTAAAATGCTATGTCATTCAAACGTGTCAGGATTCTTCGTCCCAACGTAAACGGAGCACAGCTTTCATTTCGTCCAGAATAATATACGGCACAGTAAATTGTCCGACATAGAATCGTCCATCGCGACCGCCGTGACAATCCGATCCTCCGCAGAGCAAGAGTCCGTTGTTCCGTGCACACTGTTGAAGGTGCTGGGTACGTTTCTCGCTAAGGTTCGGATGGACGACCTCGATACCATCCAGTCCGGCCTTGATAAAATGAAGTATCATCGCATCGGAGACGGAGTATCCGGGATGGGCCAGGAAGGATAATCCTCTGGCTTCCGATAGGAGCCGGATGGCTTCTTCTGGCCGCATTTTATACTTCTCCTCATACG
Source organism: uncultured bacterium (assembly GCA_964614115.1). Lineage (GTDB taxonomy): Bacteria > Zhuqueibacterota > QNDG01 > QNDG01 > DSAB01 > CAZTKR01. The sequence goes on from CAZTKR010000024.1 coordinate 23,892, forward strand.
CCTTGGAACCATACCCGATATAACGGTGGAAAGCCTCCTGGAAGGTTTCAACATATCCCTTCTCCATCAAGACTTCGGCCAGATGAGGGCGTCCGATGCTCCCCCCTTTGGCCCTTTCCTTGACTTCAGCCATGGTGAGGCGTACACCCAGATGATTCAGGTTCTTGATCATTTTGGCCGCACGGCGATACCGCTCCTGCTGAAACCGCCGCAGATACTCCCGGAGGCGCGGATGGTCGGGATCGAAATAGTATCCCAGGATATGAATATCTCTCCCCTCATACTGACTGCTCAGCTCGACACCCGGAACGACCTCGATGTCCTGAAGACTCCCGGCTTCCGTTGCCTCGGCTATGCCATCGATGGTATCGTGATCCACGATACCGACTGCCTTCAATCCCACCTCCTTGGCCTTCATCACCATTTGCGTGGGAGTCAGAAGACCGTCGGAAAAATTAGTATGCAGGTGAAGATCAACCCAATCATCATAATTCATGATATTCTTCTTGACTTTTGAATTTGGATTTCATTTATTAAACCAACTCGATCATTCGACAGAGATGACGAAAATGCCCATGCGAACATCCGTCCTTATATTATTGACGATTCTCATGCCGATGGTTCGGTGTCAAAAAATGGAAAAACGATCCGTTTCAGAGAACCGGGAGCGTTTTATCCGTGTGTATGTCGAACTCCAACATCTCAAAAAATATCAAACAGCCACTGATTCCGTTCTACTTGATTCTTCCCGGGCTATTATCGATAAACA
>CAZTKR010000025.1:0-21946 GCA_964614115.1 uncultured bacterium
GCGATCTCATAATAGTCCATGTCAGAGAAGCTACGAATCTCCTCCGTCGAAAGGGTGGGTATTTCCGTGGGCATGTACAATCCCCGATCCGGGGCGATGCCCTTGAGCAATGCATCCCTGAACGGAACGTGCTCAGCTTCCAGGTTGGTCGAATAAAAAAGTATAGGATTCATCGGTGTTACCCCTGTAAATGGCTCTGGATGCATCGAGACAGCCTTTGCACGGCTTCGGCCAACTGTTCTTTGGAGGCATAGGAGAAGTTGATACGCATATGATTCCGGCTGGGATTCTCACCGTAACACGCTTCTCCGGGGATGAAGGCCACCTTGAATTTAAGAGCCTCGTAAAAAAGTTCTTTTGTGTCGATAGACTCGGGTACGGTCACCCATAGGAAGAGCCCCCCTTCGGGTTTGGTCCAGGTGACACCCATGTCTTCAGGGAAGCACTCCTTCATGGTTTTCAGAAAAACCTCGAGCTTTTCTCGGTAATAATGCCGGCATTTTTTGATATGGGCGTCGTAATCCATTTCCGTTAAGAATGCCGTGCATAAGTCCTGATTGTACTTGGGTGTATTCAGCAGGTTTCCTTCCTTGATGTTGGTCATCTTTTCGATGACCTCGGCTGGCCCGATGTTAAAACCCACCCGCATGCCCGGACAGAAGAGTTTGGAAAAGGTGTAGAGTCCGATGACATGGCCGCCTCCCCGTTTCTGGTCCAGGGAAAAAATCGCGGGTACGGACTCACCGTAGTACCGAAGATCACGGTAGGGGCTGTCTTCCACGATGGGTATGCCAAACTCGTAGCTGAGGTCCAGGAGTGCCTCCCGTTTTTCGAGAACCATCGTGATGCCCGAAGGATTCTGAAAATCGGGAACCACGTAAATGAACTTGGGCTTTTTGCCCCGATCCATGAAGCCGGTTATTCTCTTGCGGATTTCTGCGATATCCGATCCATCGGGCTCGAGGTCGACGCCTATGAATTCGGGTTGCCCCATCTGAAACGCGACAATGGCTCCTCCGAAGGTGGGCCTGTCGATAACAACACTGTCGCCTGAGTCGAGAAAAAGCCGGCCTGTCAGGTCGAGCCCGTGCTGGCCCGATGTTGTGATGAGTATATTTTCCTGGGACACATGGATGTTGTCGTTCTCCAGGAAGCGAATCACCGCTTCTATCAGGTTGCTCTCTCCGGGGATGCCGGAATACTGCATGATTGTCTCGATATTCTCCTCTAAGATGCGTTGAGAAATCGATTGGAATTCCTCGGTCTGGAATACTTCAGGAGAGGGCAGCCCGCCGGCAAGGGAGATGATTTCGGGGTCTTTCAGGTATTTCAGCGTTTTCCCTATAGAATACCCGCCGTAGTTGCGGATGTTTTCAGAAAATCGTGAATGCCAGTCCTGTATCATACGATGCTCCTCGTGTGAATGAACCGCAGAGGTCACGGAGTGCAGAAGGACTCAGAAGGACTCGAAGTTGAACGATTTGTATCCCGTCTCTCCGTGTATGCTATGGTTTTTTTAATAGCAACTCTCGGCATATTCGGTTTTAATGCCTTTCTTCATCAGGGCCGTGCCGTCCTTGGTTGCCCGCACGGATTTGTAATAGATGACGTCGCCGATCTTTTGGGCAGCCGCATCCCTGTCCTGGTCGGATAGAAAATAGGCTTCCATGGTATCCATTTCCCGGGCCGTGCCGTCACTCTCGTACTTGAAGGTCATGTCCGTACCGCTCTCGAGCACTTTAAACATGTTATCCGTCCAGTTATAGTCGGCCATGCCCAGGTCGGGATTGATGTAGATGTGGGCAGCCAGGCTGACACCCTTGACCTTGCTCTCCTTCAGTTCCCTGGCGCACTGGATAAAAGTCTCGGCCGTGGCGCCGTTGCCTATGTTGATCTCGTATATGGAGGATTTGCCGTCCTCCCGGAGGTATTCCTGCATGATGTTTAAGAGCATGCGGAGCTGCATCAGATTCTGTGTCGAGAGCAGCATGGATATCTTGAACGTTAAGTTCGGGATGTCCCGGCAATAGTAGCAAGCGGCGACGATGGAGCTCCAACTGGGATTCAGATAGAAGTTCCCTCCCGTCTCTTTGGCCGTACGCGTAATGATGTCCAGGTAAACCAGGTGGTTGTTGTTGGCCACCTCGACACCGCCGAAGTTACCGAAAAAGGTGCCCATGTTCTTCATGATGACCTGGGAGATGCCGTCTCCCAGGTCCCGTCGCTCGAACGTTTTTCCCGTGACTTTTTCGATCTCCTGGAATCGGCTTTCGGGCCAGGGCGTGCCAATCAGGTTCGTGCTGCAGAATTTGGACGCCTTGATGATGTGTTCTGCCATGGTCAGGGTGGCCAAAAGGTCGCCGCTGTACACGTAATGGTCGGTCAGTGCCACGACCGAAATCATCTCGTTGGGAGCAAAGCAGGGCTGGTCTGTGGAGGCGCTTTCGGCGATTTTCCGAATGCAGTGATGAGTGACGTAGGCCCCCTGGAATCCCGAGACCTGACTCCGGGCGGTTCCGTAGTCGGGATTGTAGGTGATGTTGTTCTGTTTTTCAAAATCCGGCACCTTGGAGAACGCCTTTGCCCACGACTCGGCCTCTTCGATCATTTTTCCGAATCCTTTGTCACCAAGAATTTTTTTCCGGGTCTCGAAATCGCGCATTTTATCGATGCTTTCGCTGATAGCCTTGGCCCCGCCGTGATACTCCTTCAGGGCGTCCATGGCCTGCATGTCCTCATCGGAGAGGAGTTTGTAATGCATGGCAGTCTCCTTTTGAATGTACATGAATATCCAGAAAAAATCAAACAGTCCTATCGTTTATATGGGTATTTGTCCGAGTAATAGATGCCCAACGGATGCCATCTCCAAGAATTTAATCCACCGGTATCTTGGTTTGGTGCTTTATGGTCTTCAGTATGAACGAGGTCGTGATCTTGCGAATGCCGGATATCCGGGTAAGCCGCTCGCGTAAGAATCGCTCGTATTCTTCGATGTCTTTAATGGCCACCTTCAGCACGTAATCCTCTTCTCCTGTGATGTGATGGCACTCGAGGATTTCAGGAATATTTTGTATCTCCTTGACGAATTCCTGGATGGCGTTCTTCTGATGGAGACGCAGGGAGACGGATACGAGAGCCATGGTTCCCCGGTCGACTTTCTTGGGATCGACCAGGGCCACGTACTTGCGGATGATGCCGTTTTTCTCCAATTTTCGAACCCGCTCCAGCATGGGCGGCGGCGACAGGCCGACATCTTTGGCCAGCTGCGCATTGGTCATCCGGCCGTTCTCCTGGAGGAGATCCAGTATTTTTTTATCGATAGGATCCAACGAATTGTTCATGCTTATTCCTGCGGTCGTCTGTGGCTTTATATGGGGCCGGTCATTCGCATATTCCTTGACGATTTGCTCGATTCTCGATCATTCGTCTGGTTATAAAGGTCGCGTTTGGTACGTTTGAAGAAAGATCACCCACTTCCTCGAGGCGCCTTTCGGTATCTCCCAGAGAGGCAACAGGCGGTCATTTTAATATCATGTATCGATGATCCAGACGAAGGATACCAATCGGTTTTGACTATTTGAATATAAGGAATGTGACGGTGTATGTCAATAAATAGTTTGCGATTCCCCCGTAAATCATTATATGATTATTAATAAATGCTGAATTCTATAATAATATTTCTTTTTCACCTTCTTCGTTTCGTCGTATTAAAAAGCCCGGCAGTCCGGGATGAAGAGACTGCCGGGCATGATATGATCGTTTTTACGGAAAGGGTTCTGATCGGTTTTCTAAACGTTATTTCCGAATGCCCAACTGATCGAGCATGAATGCGTATTCCAGAGCCCTTCGTTCGTAACGCTTGAACCGGCCCGACGAACCGCCGTGTCCCGATTCCATGTCGACATCCAGGACAAGCAGATGATCGTCGGTTTTCATATCGCGAAGCTTGGCCACCCATTTGGTGGGCTCGAAGTACTGGACCTGGGAGTCGTGGAGTCCGGTGGTCACCAGCATGGCCGGGTAGTCCTTGGCTTCCACATTATCGTACGGAGAATACGAGAGCATATATTGGTAATATTCTTTATTCTTGGGATTGCCCCATTCGTCGAACTCACTGGTTGTGAGGGGTACGCTTTCGTCCAGCATGGTGGTGACCACATCGACCCAGGGCACTTGGGCCACGACTCCCTTAAACAGGTCGGGACGCATGTTTACGACAGCTCCCATCAGGAGTCCCCCGGCGCTGCCGCCCATGGCGAACAGGTATTCCGGACGCGTGAAGTTTTGGGCGATGAGGTGTTCGGCGCAGTTGATGAAGTCGGTGAACGTGTTCTTCTTATTCAGGAGTTTGCCGTCTTCGTACCAGGCTCTTCCCATCTCCGATCCTCCCCGGATATGGGCAATGGCATAGACGAATCCTCTGTCCAACAGACTCAGCCTATCGGAACTGAAGTAGGGATCCCTGCTGTAGCCGTACGATCCGTATCCGTACAGAAGTGTGGGATTCTGGCCGTTCTTGACCAGTCCTTTCCTGTACACGAGGGATATCGGGACCGACGTACCGTCGTCGGCTGTTGCGGTCAGACGTTCGGCCTGATAGTCCTCCGGATCGAACCTGCCCACGACCTCCTCCTGCTTGAGCAGTGTCCTTTCCTTGGTGACCATGCTGTAATCATAGGTGGAGTTGGGTGTTGTAAGGGAGGAGTAACCGTACCTCAGCCTATCCGTGTCCATCTCATAGTTGTCCGTTGTATAGGCTACGTATGTCTCCTCAGGGAAATCGACGTAGTGCTCAGTATCCGTTTTCTGGTTCATGATGCGTATCTGCCTCAGGCCGCCCTTGCGCTCGCTGAGTACGAGATAGTGGGTAAAGACGTCGACATCCTCCAGCAGAACATCCTCCCGATGGGGAATCATATCCTTCCAGTGACGCATGGAGGTTTTATTGACGCCCGTTTCCATCAACCGGAAATTCTTGGCCTTCCAGTTGGTGCGAATGTAGAATTTATCCTCAACGTGTGTTACGAAGTACTCGTGATCTCTGCGGCGTTTCTGCAGAACGCGAAATTCTCCGTTGGGATTATCGGCGTCGAGGAACCTGTACTCGGTGGACAGAGTCTGTTCCGACGCGATGAAGATCATCTTTCTGGATTTGGATTTGTAGACCGTTGTGCCGAACGTATTGTCCTTTTCGTGGTAAATCTCCTGATCGTACGCGGGATCCGTACCCAGGGTGTGTCTGAAAATTTTGTGGGGGCGTAGCGTGCTGTCTTTGGTCGTGTAGAAAAGTGTCTTGTTGTCGTTGGCCCATGTGGCACGGCCCGTGGTATTGGGAATTTTATCCGCGAGAATCTCTCCGGTTTCGAGATTCTTGAAGTTTATGGTATACTTTCGCCGGCTCACGGTATCCACGCCAAAGGCCAGAACTTTGTTGTCTTCACTGACGCTGAGGCCCGTAACATGGTAAAAACCGTGGCCCTCGGCCATTTCGCTCACATTCAGCATGATTTCTTCTTCGGCGTCTAGGGTTTCTTTATTCCGAGCATAGATGGGGTATTCCTTGCCTTTCTCATACTTGTGATAATAATAATATCCGTTTCGTTTGTAGGGTACGGACACATCCGTCTGCTTGATCCGACCGACGATCTCCTTGTACAGTTTTTTCTGGAGTTTTTCCGTGTGTTTTAAGACGGCGTCTTTGTAGGCGTTTTCCGCTTTCAGGTAGTCGATGACCTTGGGATTATCCCTCTGGTTGATCCAGAAATAATTATCGATGCGCGTGTCTCCATGAATCGTCAGTTCCTTGGGGATTTTTTCGGCTTCGGGTGGCATGATGTCCTCCGCGGGTTTCTGACTACCCTTGCATCCAAGAAGGATCATCGCTGCCATGCACACGAGAAACATGAAAGGTGGCCATTCTTTCCGTTGTTTTCTGTTGACACCCATGATACACCTCCGTTTCAATTTGGGTAACTATCATATTTTAAAGGACGATATGTGTTCACTATTCATGTTTAGGCCACGGCTGAGGGACGACCCGATTCAACGGTTTTTCGGTCTGGGTGGGCCGGAAGGCTTGCCTGGTTTTCAGGTCGAACCGGTCTCCCGGTGCGAGGAAGTAGAAGAGGCCGCCCGAATCCAGGGTCAGCCGTGCATCGTAAATCGCAACATAGCCCTGCCCGATGACCTCGAAACGGTCGTTCTGCACGATGATGGCTGTGTCCTCGTCGATGCCCAGACCCAAGAGTTCCGGATGGGCTTTGATAACCTCGATGAGGTCGAAATGACGGTTGCGCTTTATGATATGCTGATCGATGGCCACATTTTTCAGAAATCCCATGCCCTCCTGGTGATCGCCCATCATGATGGTGTTTGTTTTTGTATCGCCCCGAACGAGATAAGACCCTTGGATCGTGGCGCCTGCCGAGGTTCCGCCGATGACGCCGCCGCGGTTCAGGAGATCCCTGAGGGCTTGGTGCGTTTTCGTATGAAGGTAGGCGTCTGCCAGCCGCCACTGCCGGCCGCCGGAGAACCAAACTCCCCTGGCCTCATCGATGGATTGTACGAAGTCGTCCGAATCGGCAACCCTTCGGTCTCGAGTATGAAGCACGGTCAGGTTTGACGCACCGGCTTCTTTGAACGGTTTCAATCCCGACCAGTAGTCGTCATATCGATCTCCAGTTCCGGCCGTAGGAATGACCACGATGTTTGCCCCGGAGCCTCCGGCCAAGTCCAGAAACGTTGTAATGATCGCCTGATCTTTGAGGGCACCGCCCACGATGACGAGAGTGCCGTTTGCCGGGCTGATTTCCTGGGCGTGTACAATTCCCACGAAGCTCATCAAAAGGAACAGCATGATAAAGCAACTTGAAATACCTTTCTTGATGGCTACCTCCCATCCGTTTTTCGTTACTTTCAGGGATGCTTTGAGAGCCACTCACGAATAAACACGCGTGTCTCAAAATACATATTTTGATGGCCTTTGTCAAGCCGTATGCTCCAAGGAAAAACCCCATTCCGCACATCAGGAATGGGGTGTCTTTAGGCAGGGGCGACCACCCCTAAGGCTAAATTAAGAGCCCTCTGTTGTGTCACCACAACAGAATGGTCGCCCCTCTGAAAGGACTACATGAACGATATATAAAACCTCCAAATCCGATAGCGGGCACTGGGAAACCTTTGGAAATGAATCACAGGTTAATAAGAATACCTTCCGATGCGAAAGAAGACGAAATGCAGGAAATCGTGTGTCAGAAACCACAAATTTTAGGAGGTATGATTAAAACATACAACTTTTAATCTAAAAGTCAAGTATTTATTTGCCGAGCACACCGAGGGACAACTATTGATTAAAAGACGAATAGCAAAAAAAACATTGTAAAGAAATCAATCCGTTGTTACATTTTCAGTCGGAAAGGACAGGCATGACGAATCGTGTTCGATATATTTTATTGACGTTCCTGATTTTACGTCCTGTTTTCGTATTTCCCCAAGTCATCATCAACGAGATCATGTACGATCCCCTGCCGGGCGAGCCCGAGTGGGTGGAGCTCCACAACCCAGGAGACACGGGTATTGATTTATGCGGGTGGGCCATCTCAGATTCAGACACATCCAGGAAAGTGATTTTCGCAGCGGAGGAGACCATAGTATCCGGGAGGGGATGGGTGGTTGTTTCTGAAGATACTCTGATGACTGTGTATCCCTGGGACTTGAATGCTATTCTCGTCCCTGGCTTTCCGGCCCTGAATAATGACGGGGACTCTGTTGTTCTCTTCGATCGGGCGGGTTTTGTCATCGACCGGGTCGATTATGATGACGCGTGGGGAGGGGGAGATGGTTTTTCCCTGGAGCGTATTCAACCACGTTTGCCGTCCATCGATGCAGCCAACTGGAGTTCGTGCGTCTCGACCCAAGGGGGAACTCCCGGAAGGCAGAACAGTGTGTTCGCATCTTCTGTCGCGTCCGAGGTTACCCTGGGCGTTTTGCCCAACCCTTTTTCTCCCGACGAGGACGGGGTGGATGATGTGGCCGTTATCTCCTACGGCCTTCCCATGACCACGTCTCATGTGAACCTCAGAATTTACGATGTGCGGGGACGCATCATACGAACCCTGATGAGTGCTCTACCATCGGGATCTCAGGGATCGGTTATCTGGGATGGAAGAGACGATGCGGGGAGGATGGCCCGCATGGGGATTTACATTGTTTTTATCGAAGGATTAAGCGGTAGGGCAGGCGTCGTGGCATCGACAAAGACAACGGTTGTACTGGCAGGCAGGTTATGATTATGAAAGCATTCGATCGCTATTCGATTCGCGGCATCATTTTTACGGTTTTGGGCCTGGCGGGTATTGCTTACGAGCTGTTTTCCTCGCGTCCGAAAGAGCTTTTTGTGGTCGTTCTTTACGGTATCGTCGTATTCATAGGGGTCCTCTTGATTTTTCATATAAAAGAACATGAACGTTGATTTATGCACATTTTTTCCACATCGACTAAACCGGTATTTTCTATGATGATGTCATTCATGCCTATGAAAGCCCCGAAATTCCGTAACACGATTGGCAAAAAGTGTGCATGAGCTTTTTTTTATCATCCTCTCATAACATATTGTAAATATAAGAATAAAGGCAGTGCTCTTCTGACCTATGTCAAACGAAGCGTCGTGGGCAGAAAATTTTTCGCGAATTTTGATTTTTGGGTAAATTCAAGGGTAGAATGTATGAACAAACGCCTTTCCACAAGTTATTCACAGGTTACCGCTCCTCTGTAATCCCTTTTAAACACGTCCTATGAAGCCGAAAATGGATAAAACTCCACCAGACGGATTTCGTTTAGCGTAATCATCGGCAGATCCTCTCTTTTTCTCCGCATATCATCCATCTGCTCGTATAAATGGGGTAAGTAGAGTGTGACTAATCATCATTTTTTAAAGAATATCGGAAAAAGGTCTTGATTGTATAGCATTTTTTTAATATATTTAACAGTCTTAAATTAAAAGAGGAAAGGAGGGGTTGCGACTCCATGCCAGCCGTAAAAGTGCGCGATAATGAACCTTTTGAAAAAGCGTTCAAGCGTTTTACCAAGCAGTGCGAGAAAGCTGGGCTGATGTCCGACATTAAGAAACACCAGCATTATGAGAAACCCAGCGAACGGAAAAAGCGCAAGCTGGCTGCTGCCAAGCGTAAGCAACGGAAGCTCCGGATGATGTTCGGTGAGTAATACGGAGCGGTGACCATCGATTGATGGGGAGAGTAGTGGAATGGGACTTCAAGAGAAGCTCCTGGATGACATGAAAACAGCGATGAAATCCGGGAATAAGGTCGCTCTCGAGACCCTTCGAATGTTGCGCTCACAGCTGAAGAATGCCAGCATAGCCAAGGGAGAGGACCTTTCGGAAGAAGATGTCCTGGGTGTCCTTTCCAAAGAGGCCAAGAAGAGGAAAGAATCTTTCGAACTCTATAGACAGGGCGGAAGGGAAGACCTGGCCGAGAAAGAAGAAATGGAAATGCAGATTATTGTGTCCTATCTTCCCGAAGCCCTTTCAGAGGACGAGTTGGTGCAGATCGTCGACAAGGCCATTGTCGAGACAGAAGCCGAAAGTCTTCGGGATATGGGTAAGGTGATGGGCGTCGTCATGCCCCAGGTAAAAGGACGAGCCGATGGGAAAGCGGTGCAGGAGATGGTGAAGAAGAAGCTGGGTTGATATCCACACGTCCTGAAGGCGTGTATTCTATCGTCATTCGATCGTATGAAACAGAAGCCCTGTACGGAAAAGTGCAGGGCTTTTTATTTGGGTTTTATTATATATCGGATTTCAGGGATTAATCGGGGTGTTGATTCGTAATCGTAAAGCTTATCAAAATTCCATCATTAATCTGTTTTACAGAGCATTCCAGTTGACATGAAGATTGGAGCCGGTCCAGTCGACCTTTCCTTCGTTCTTCAGGCGCAGGAGAAGACGGGATAGCGTCTCGGGTGTGGCGCCGATGGCAGCAGCCACATCTTTTTTCGATAACGATGAAACGATACGTTCCTTCTTCCCGTACTGCTCTTCGAGGAACATGAAGAGCCGATCTTCGACGTCGTGGGTCGTCAGGAACTGGATTTGATCCGTCAGATAACGGAGTTTTTTCATCACGTTGCCGATGAAATCGTTGCGGAAGCTTTCGTTCTCCAGCAGACAGGTAAACTGATGCTTCGAGATCATGAATACGAGGCTTTCCTTCAATGCCACGGCGCTCACCGGATACTGGCTCTGTTCGAAGAGTACGACCTCGGCAAACATCTCCCCCGGCTTAACCACCTTGATGACCACCTCTTTCCCTTCGGATGTCGTCTTAAAAAGCCGAATATTTCCTTTGACAAGGATATAGATTGTAAGACCTCTGTTTCCTTCCCAGAACAAGGATTCCTTTTTTTTCACGGTTTTGGGGATAGAGATATCGGCTAAAGCGGCTCTGCTTTCCCTGGAAATATTCTCGAACAGGGGGATATGCCTGAGGATATCCTCTTTGTTCATGGCGTCACACTGACCTTTTATTCCCTTTTCTTGACCTGGATCAAGGATTTCCTGCGGCCTTTCGTTTAAATTTAGCGTTGAAAAGGGAAATATCCTAATGGAAAAAAGGAGCTGTCATGAAACGCAGCATTATTACGATTGATGAAGCCAAATGCACGGGCTGCGGTCTTTGCATTCCCAATTGTCCGGAGGGGGCCATTCAGATCATCGACGGCAAAGCCAGGTTGATCAGCGATCTCTTCTGCGACGGACTGGGAGCCTGTATCGGACACTGTCCGGAAGGTGCCATCACAGTGGAAGAGCGGGAGGCCGAACCCTACGACGAGTACAAGGTTATGGAGAACGTGGTTAAACAAGGCGCTAATACAATAAAGGCACACCTGGCCCATCTTAAAGAGCATGATCAAATGACGTACTACGAGCAGGCTATCGATTATCTGAAGAAGAACAATATTAAAATACCCGAGAAGGAGGAAAAAACCATGGAAGCACATGCATTTTCCGGATGCCCCGGTTCCCGAAGCATGCATTTCAAGCCGTCGGCAGCGCCCAACGATGTCTCCGAAGCAACGCAACCGTCCCGGCTTTCCCATTGGCCGATTCAGATGCATCTGATATCGCCCGATGCGCCGCAGTACCAGGGAGCCGATCTTCTACTGGCGGCCGACTGCACGGCATTCTCTATGGCCGATTTTCACAAGGATTATCTCAACGGCAAGGCATTGACCATCGCCTGTCCCAAACTGGATGAAGGGCAGGAGATTTACCTGGAAAAGCTAAAATCCCTGATCGACACGGCAAAGATCAATACACTAACCGTTCTTGTGATGCAGGTGCCGTGCTGCAGCGGTTTGTTGAGGCTGGCCCAGCGAGCGGTCGAGGAAGCCGAGCGGAAGATTCCGATTAAAGCTATCGTGGTCAGCGTTCAGGGGGAAATCCTGAAAGAAGAATGGGTATAATTCAGTATGGGGAGGCGATCCTAATGTCCGAAGACAAATCACATAAGGAAATAAAGGGGCAACCATTTCGATACATCGACCTGATGGATTATCAGCCGGGTGCCATCGTGAGCAGGACGCTCATCGATCAGAAAACGGGGAGTGTCACGCTCTTCGCCTTCGATGAAGGGCAGAAACTCAGCGAGCACACGGCTCCATTCGATGCCCTCGTCGAGGTCATAGACGGCGCATTCGATATTGCTATAAACGGCTACATTCATCGGGTGGAGGCAGGAACCCAGATCATCATGCCGGCCAACGAGCCTCATGCATTGGAGGCCGTTCAAAAGAGCACGATGCTCCTGGTCATGATCCGATCATAATCCGAATGGAAATCCGATCATCGGCCGAGTGGCGTACAGCATCCATCTCCGAGGATGGAGAACGACTTTTGGATTGCATTTTACGGAACGGTGAAGTATTTTATATTATGTTCCTATCAATCCGGTAACAATCGATAATCGTTTGGTCGGAGGTGAGATCCATGAAAGACGTCACAGCACTTCTCATCGAGGATCCCCAGAATGACTTCTGTCCGGGGGGAACCCTCGCCGTGCCAGAGGCAGATCAGATCATGCCTGTACTCAATCAATATATACGTCTCTTTGCCGAGAGCAACCTGCCCATCCTGGTTTCGCGGGACTGGCATCCCGCAGATTCGATGCATTTCAAGGCATTCGGGGGACTCTGGCCGCCCCATTGTGTGCAGGATACAGAGGGGGCAGCGTTTCATCCCGATCTTGAAATTCCCGACGAAGCCATCATTCTGTCAAAAGGGATGAAGAGGGAAGAGGACGGCTATTCCACGTTCGATGCCGTGGATTCCCAGGGCACGCCGTTCTCTAACTTACTCGTGTCTATTGGGATCAAAACGCTCTATGTCGGCGGTATCGCCACGGATTACTGCGTTCGGGCTTCAGTGCTGGATGCGTTAAGATTTGGGTTTAGCGTCGGACTGCTGGTGGACGCCATCAAAGGAGTTGCCCCGGATACGGCTCAAAAAGCGTTGGACGAAATGAAAAGCCAGGGCGCTGAATTCCTGACGTACGAGGCGCTTTCTCGTCGTATGTCTCAACACGAGTAGGTGCGGAGGCAGAAGAGATGATAAGAAAAAGGATGGAGCCCAGGGTGTTCGAGCTACCCAAGGAAAAAATCAGAACGGGTTTTTATTCGGACAAGTACTTTGTCCGAACCCGGCAGATTCTGAATGCCCAGAACCTGCATCCCGTGGTGACGGCCCAGGTATTCTGTAAAAAGGAGGCCGTGGTCGCGGGTCTTGATGAGGCTGTCGCTATTCTCAAGGAATGCACACCGTTCGAGGAACTGATGGTCCGGGCGTTATACGACGGAGACCGGGTGGGTGCCTGGGAGAACGTGATGGAAATAGAGGGCGATCTCGGCCATTTTTGTCACCTGGAAACAGTGCTGTTGGGCGCGATTGCCAGACCCACTGCCACGGCCACAGCCGTGGCCAAACTGGTTGGCATCACCGACAAGTCGATTCTGTATTTTTCTCCACGATTCGATCACTACAGGATACAGAACATCGACGGATACGCGGCCAGAATAGCGGGAGCGAATGCGGTCAGTACGGATGCCGCCGGGGAATACCTGAATGAGCCTGGTATGGGAACGATTCCACATTCGTTGATTGCGGCCTTTCACGGCGACACCGTGAAAGCGGCGCTGGCATTCGATGATGTGATCGATGCCAAGGTTCCTCGCATCGTTCTGGTCGATTGGGATAACGATTGTATCGGCACGAGTTGCCGGGTGGTGGAGGCGTTCGCAGAAAGGGTGGGGAGCGACGATCCAAGCCGGTTTATCGGTGAAGGCAAAGGAAAGATATGGGGCGTCCGGTTCGATACGGCCGGCGAGCTTCGGGATGTGTCGGTATTTCCTGAGTCGGACGACAATCGGGGTGTCTGTACTGAGCTCGTGTTTAAGGCAAGGCGAGTGTTTGACGAAAGGGGATGGAAGGATTTGAAGATCGTCGCTTCCGGAGGATTCAACGCGGACAGGATACGGCTGTTTGAAGAACGCGGTGTTCCCGTGGATGCGTACGGTGTTGGCAGTGCCATTTTTCAAGAGCGCATCGATTTTACGATGGATGTCGTACGTATCAAAGCAGGCGATGGTTGGGAACCCTGTGCGAAAGTCGGCAGACAGTACAACCCGAACCCGAGATTGCATGCTGTCGAATAAATCGGATCGAAGGCACTTTTAGACTCCTCTGCCGGGAACATGAAGAAAACGGGAACGTTCAATAATGAAGCCAATGGAATGACAGGAATCGAATTGTGGATAAGTCACGTCAAAAAAACATGGCTGCCCTGGAGGATGAACTGGAATTGAAGGATCGTGCTCTGGAAGCCACTTCCGAGGGCATCACGATTACCGACGCCCGTTTGCCCGATCATCCCGTCATTTATGTGAATCCCGGTTTTGAGCGTCTGACCGGATATTCGGCCGATGAAATTGTGGGTCGGAACGCACGTTTTCTGCAGTCCGGAAAAGCCGATCAAGAGACAAAGCGTAAATTAAGGGAGGCTATTCACGGGGAACAGGGTTGTTGTGTGGAAATTTTAAATTATCGCAAAGACGGGACGCCATTCTGGAACCGGTTCTCCATCACACCGGTACGAGACGCGGCCAAGGCTGTCACCCATTACATCGGCGTGCACACCGATGTCACTCGGCAAAAACTGGCTGAGGATGCCCTGCATCGATCGAAGGAAGAACTGGAAGCGGTCAACCGCCGCATGAAAAGAGATTTGGAGGCTGCTGCCAAACTCCAGAAGAGCCTGCTTCCCGCAGCGCTGCCCCGGGTGAAAGGATTGAATATCGCCTGGTCATTGGAACCGTGTGACGAACTGGCCGGCGACACGTTGAACGTCGTTCCATTGGATGATACCCATGTCGGATTATACGTCGTCGATGTCAGCGGCCATGGTGTGCCGGCATCCCTTCTCTCGGTAACGCTGAACCGTTGGCTGTCGCCTACCAGGGATCATTCGGTGCTTTTCCGTCCAGAACCCAAGAGCGAGGACGGGTTCTCCATTGCTTCTCCTGTTCAGGTTGCGGAGAAACTGAACGGACTCTTTCCCATGGACATCGAATCGCACCAGTATTTTACGATTTTTTACGGCATCCTGGACGTCGAGACCCGTTTGTTCCGGTACGTGTCCGCCGGACATCCGGCACCGATTTACCTCCCGTCTGGAGATAAGGCCAGGTTTCTTCCGGCCGATGGATTTCCGGTGGGATTCTTGCCCGATGCCGGGTTCGAAGAGCATGCTGTCACATTGAGCCGGGGAGATCGCCTCTTCGTATACAGCGATGGCGTTGTGGAGGCGTTGAATGCCCATGAGGAGGAGTTTAGCGACCAACGATTACGCCGTGTTTTTTATCAAAACCGCCAAAATCCACTCCGGGAGGCTATTTCATCCGTACTGTCGGCCGTTAAAGAATGGCGGGGGGATTCGAGCCTGGAGGATGACGCGACGATCCTGGGGATCGAGGTGAACTAAGTTCTGATAGACCCACTGATCGGATTTATCCATGTGAACCATCTGTGTACCTGTGTTGACCTATCACGCGCCTCTTTTTACGTTCATCATTTCTCTTCCTTAATTGTTCTAGTGAAACTTGTTGCTGATTATTCTAAAATATCCTATATTAGAAGTGTCTCATTCAGGGTAATGAATTATTTGACCGGTCATGGTTGAGGATGTGTCCTTCGATGGTTTACCTGGCGTAACAGACTCGTCAAAAAATCGAAGATTGGGGCACTCAGCCCGTCGAAGTAAGTATGATTAAACATTTTTTTCATTCTTCCAAACAACACAAAATATCACCTTGGACAACCGTCATCTGACATTATTCTTTTGTTTTTTATTCGTATTCGGATCGCTTTTTCATTCGGCTGGTTGGACGAACGAATCGAGAGACGAATACCCACTGACCTCCATGTTCCAGACCACTCGCACCCAACTCCGCATACCCGATATCAACGATGTTTACGGTGTGGCTTTACGGGATGTGAACGGGGATCAGCGTACGGATATGTACCTTGTCGGTTTTCGCAGTTTGAACCGATTGCTGGTCAACCAGGGGCCCGATCAAACATTCCGGGATATGACGATTCAATCCGGTCTGGGCGGAGACCTGATGCCCATGGATACGTTGAATCTGGAGTTGTCGGTAATCATCGTCGACTACGATAACGACGGCGACGGCGATGTGATGGTATCGGGTTGGGGGCAGACCACCGATTTGTTACGGAACGAAGGGAAGTTCACGTTTCAAAGTATTAGGGATGTACTTCCTCTACCCGAGCACTTGGATGCCAACGGATGCATTGCCGCCGATGTGAACAACGACGGGTATCTCGACATTTTTCTGACCGATGAGCACTTCACCAATCGGCTTTGGCTGAATAACGGAAACGGCACGTTCCAGGACTTTACATCGCAGAGTGGTCTGGAATATTACGGCACGAGCCAGGGAGCTGGATTCTGTGATGTGGATTCCGACGGGGATCCCGACCTTTACGTGACCAATTGGTTTGGTCCCGATCTCTTCTACAGGAATCTGGGAGATGGGCGCTTCAGGCTGATGTTCGTGGCTATGGCTGTTTGCCAAGGGGATTATAGCACGAACGGTGTGAGTTTTGGCGATGTGGACAATGACGGGGATTTTGATTTATTCGTGACTAACCGCCTTGGAAGAAATTTTCTGTACCGGAACGACACGGCTACAGGTGACTCCAGTTGGGTATTCGTGGATGTGAGTGAACAGGCGAATGTAACCGATGTATCCATTTCCTACGGTAGCGTGATGGCCGACTTCAACAACGACGGATGGCTGGATATTTTTGTGACGAATGTGGGTCCCAATCGGTTTTACCTCAATCGGAAGGATGGTACGTTCATCCGCGTTTTCGAAGATCCACCTTCTCAAAATCATGCTAAACCGGGTTACAGTACGGGTGCAGCGTGCGGCGATTTGGACGGTGATGGAGACTTGGATTTGGTTGTTGCCAATAAGGATACGTTCTGCGTGTTCTACGTGAACCCTACGGATAACGACGCGTACGTTCGACTCCAAGTGAAGGGCATTCGTTCTAACCGGGATGCCATCGGAACCACGATTACACTCTATACAGCTGGACATTTGAATGAGGCATCCTGTCTGCTGGGTACGAGAGGGATTTTTGGCGGTAGCGGGTACTTCTCCTTTCATGAGCCTGTCGTTCATGTGGGCCTGGATACCGCTCTGGCCGTCGATGCATCCGTTCGGTTTCCTTCGGGAAGGATCGTCACTTTATCTGGATTGAGGGTGGGGCAGACGGTTACGGTCTTTGAATATCCCTGGCTGACACGATCCATTCTTCTGACGTCTAGACATGTTGGACGCCTGTTGCGTCGGCTAGAATTCTGGTATGAGGCGATGCTTGTCCTGGTCTTTCTCGCACTGACGTACGTGCTGGTGCGACTGGGATTGAGACGATACCACTGGACTCCGCCAACGGCCACGGGGTATCTGGCGGGCTTCTTTTTGATGGCATTCATCGTGATGCTTTCGTTCCAGAGGCTGGGAAGGCTGCCCGTTCTCCTGTCCATCGACATTCTCACGGTCACGTTCTTCGTCATTTTTATGATCAACTCCGAGCGCCTGTACAGGCTGAGGCAGATGAAAGAACGCTATCGCTCGGTGCTCATCGATCTGGGACATCAGATCATTCATCTGCACGACGATGAGGAACTGCTCACGACCGTGGCGGAGAACCTTCGATTGAATTCGGAGTTCGACCGTTGTTGTATTCTACTGTACGATGAGGATAAAAAGAAATTCATCCAAAAGCTGTGCCGGGGCAAGGACATCGATTTGGATGTGATCAACGCCCGGCCCGACTTGAAAGATCGGATCGCCCTGTTACGGAAAAAAGCATATCTCATACGATCCGGCACCCGGACGCTCAATGAATTCTTCGATGTTTTTGCCGGTCAGATCGTGATGGCGATTCAGCGGAATCATCAATTTTTCGGATGCCTGCTGATGGATGCCCAGGAGCCCGTCGCGTCTGTCACCCCGGAAGATGTCGGCCTTTATCAGTCCATCGCCAACCAGATGGCCATCGCTCTGGAGAACAACGCGTACATACGCCGTTCGAATGAAATGATACAAAAACTCACCGAAGCCAAGGTGCAGAAGAAATATTTGCGGGAATTGGAGGCCAAGAACAAGGCGCTGGACAATAAAAATCAAGAACTCCAGAAGCTCTACGATGAACTGAAGAGCACCGAGACCCAGCTCATTCACTCGGAGAAGATGGCTTCACTGGGCCAGCTGGTGGCAGGCATTTCTCACGAGCTGAACAATCCTGTGGGCTATATCTATTCCAACGTGAAGCAGCTCAAATCCTATGTCAAGAAGATAGACACATTCCTGTCCGACATAAAAACATCCGAAGGTGTTAAGGATGAAGGGACAACCCCTGGCGAACATGTTCGGACCGATAAAATCCGTCCCTTATTGCCGGATATAAGGAGTTTGATCGACGATACGATTCTGGGGAGCCAGATGGTGAAGACGCTGGTGCATAGCCTGCGGACGTTTTCCCATCTAGACCAGGCCGAATGGAAAAAATCGGACATTCATCAGGGGATCGACACCTGTTTGATGATTCTGAACCCTGAGCTGAAGGATCGTATTCTGGTACACAAAGAATACAGGAGCACGGGTGTCGTCGAATGTAATATCGGGCAGCTTAACCAGGTGTTCTTGAATCTCCTCTCCAACGCGGCTCAGGCCATCGAGGGGAGCGGCAACGTCTGGATCCGTACCAAGGATACCGACGGAAGCGTCGTCATCGAGATAAAGGATGACGGCAGCGGCATCCCCCAGGACATTCAACCGAAGATTTTCGATCCGTTTTTCTCGACTAAAGACGTCGGCAAGGGTATCGGGCTGGGATTGAGCATCTCGTATTCCATCGTCAAGAATCACAACGGAACGATCGAGGTAGAGAGCGGAGATGGTGAGGGGAGCCTTTTCACCGTCATCCTGCCGATGAAAAGATAGGATGCAAGGTATCCGAAACGAGGGAATCGGAACGACCGTGAGAATCGGTGGACGCAGCAGCATACAAATACGAAGATCGCCATGTATCGCCAATGCAAATCGGGAGTACGATGGAGCGCCGTTATTCGAGCATATGCGATGGTTCCTGATGTTCGTCTGCTACGAATTTCGCAGAATGGATGTTTCCTATTCCGCTCGTCTTCTTTTTCGTGATTAAACAGCGAGAGCGACCATGGCCAAGGAAACGATACTCATCGTCGATGATCAGCAGGAGATACTCAACTCCCTGGAACGATTGCTGAGGGAGGAATATAGAATCTACCTTGCCTCCAACGGGCCGGCAGCCATCAAGATCCTGAAGAAGCATAAGGTTGCCGTGATTCTGGCCGATCAGCGGATGCCCGGAATGACGGGTGTGGAATTCCTCGCCCAATCGCTCTCGATTCAACCCCACGCCGTCCGTATCCTGATTACCGCATACGCCGATATTCAGGCTTCCATTGAAGCCGTGAACCAGGGACAGATTTACTACTATATATCGAAACCCTGGGAACCCGAAGAGTTGCGGCTCATCCTCCACAGGGCCGTGGAACGTTTCCGTCTGGTGAAAGAAAATCAGCGGCTGATGAAACAGCTGGTCAAAGCAAACAAGGCCCTGGAGCGGGAAAACGTCATCCTCAAGCGACACATCGAGAAGACGTACGACTTTCAGAACATCATCGGTCACAGCCGGAGAATGCTCAACGTTTTCAAGCTGGTCTCCAAAGTCATCGATACGCCGACAACGGTGCTGCTATTGGGAGAAACAGGCACGGGAAAGGAACTGTTGGCCCAGGCTATCCATGCCAACAGCTCACGAAAAGAACGGTTGTTCGTTGCCCAGAACTGCGGGGCCCTGCCCGACTCGCTCCTGGAAAGCGAGCTCTTCGGCCATGTACGCGGGGCCTTCACGGGTGCGGTGGCTGCGAAAAAGGGAATTTTTGAGTTGGCCGACAGGGGCACGGCGTTCCTGGACGAGATTGCCGACACGTCACCGGCCATGCAGCTCAGGCTTCTTCGCGTGCTCCAGGAAGGCGAATTCAAGCCTGTTGGAGGCATGAAGACGATGCGTGTGGATGTGCGCGTCATCGCCGCGACGAATAAAGACCTGGAATCTGAAGTCCAGAGCGGACGGTTTCGGGAGGATCTTTATTACCGGCTGAACGTGTTCCCCATCGTGATGCCCCCTCTGAGGGATAGGAGAGAGGACATCCCGGACCTGGTTCATCATTTTATCCAGAAATACGCGAATAAGATACAGAAGCCCGTGGCCGGCGTGAGCAAGGAGGCCATGGCCATCCTGGTCAAAGCGCCCTGGCCCGGCAACATCCGCGAGCTAGAGAATGAGGTAGAACGGGCCGTGACCTTGTGCGATGAGCAAACCACGATTACACCGGATATTCTCTCGCCGCGTTTTCGGATGGATGTTGCTACGACGGGCGAGGACATAATCACCGGTTCCCTCAAACAGCAGGTCGAGGCCCTGGAAATCCGGATGATAAAGCAGGCCTTACGCGAGACTCGCGATAATATTCTCAAAGCCGCCGAACGACTCCGGCTCAGCCGTGCAGGGCTCCACAAAAAGCTCCAACGGTACGGAATCGATGTCCACAAACTGTAAACGATATTTACATTTCATTGTCTACAAAGTTTACAATTCGTCGCATTCATTGAAGCACCCTCCTTTTAGAATAACATCCTAATTCAAATAAAATCAATCATTATTCTGAACTGTGATACTGTGGCACGCCTTTTGTCTTACTTTACGCAGGAAATCGTCCGAAAGCAGAAAGGAGGGATTGTCATGTTACCGAAAAAACGCTATCTGCTGATGACAGCCGTTTTGTTCATGGCTGTTATGTGTGGGGGATGTTTTACGCGATTTGCCATGGTCTACTCCGAGGATGTGGCGTCCTATTATTATGAGGAGGACGATTTATACGTTCATGGAGGTATGGGCATGTCGTATTACGACGACTACGACTATGGCTGTGGGATCGGCTATTTCTGCGATGTCTACGATGACTATTACTACGATGGACTCGGCTTTCACATATCCGTGGGTTATCATTGGCCGATCTATACAACGTATTATTATCGTCCCAGATTCTTTCCCATCTTTACCATGTACGATAGCTGGTGGTTTGCCGGTTATTATGACTGCTGGTATCCTGTGGTTTTTGGCTGGGCATGGTTTCCGAGAATGATATACCGTCCGATCTATCCCTACCACGACTGGTACTATGATCCCTATTATTTCGAACCTTACCACAATTTTGCCAGGAGAAATTTCGAGTATCGGCATAGGACGAGGGTAGCGCATCAGGCCCCAAGACATCCTGACAATCATCGAATTGTGACGGATGTTCAGGGCTTGAGCAATCGCCAGACAGAGAAGCGAACCGTCCAGCGGCGGACGTCGGATAGACGGGTGACAGTACAACGCAACGACGTCGACACGAAACGTTCGAGACGACAGGTCGCTTCCAGGACTCAGACCGATCGTAAGCAAGAGAAACAGACGGAGAGACGGACCTGGCAGGCTCGGCAGAGTAAGCCATCCGCGAGACACACCGACACATCCCGTTCCTATGGGTCTGCCGAGAGTCGACGGAATGAAACACAGAAGAAAAGCGTGGCCAGGACGAGCCGTCGGCAAGAGCAATCATCCGGCCGAACCACGGCGACACGGAAATCGGTAAAAAAAGAGCGTTCGCAACCGATTCAGAAAAGGACGAGGTCGATTAAAAACACCCGCTCCAAATCATCGTACGGTTCAACGAAATCCCGAGCGCAGTCTTCGTCCAGCCATACCAGTTCCCGCATTCAGAAGAGGACAGCACGCTCCAGTACTCCGAAGGTCAGTCGTTCGAAAACCTCTTCACGATCCAAGGTTTCTGCGCGGGCTTCGAAGCGTTCAAGCAGATCATCAAGCCGCAAGGCTGCCAAGACGTCCAGGACGACTCGAAAGACTAAGAAAGCATCCAGGAGCACGAGTCGAAGAAAGCGTTGATATGTTTTGCGATGAAGAGATGTTACCATCAACGGGAAACAGGAGGTTCAAGATGAAAACGAGGAATTTTATCATGTGCAGCATGGTCTTGCTCGCAGCATGGGTAAGTGCTCAGACTCCAGAGGAAGCGGTTCATTTCATGGAAAACGAAGACGGTGTGGGCGTGAAGGCCATGGCCATGGGCAATGCCTCTGTGGGTGCTGCAGATGATTACACGGCTCTTTACTGGAATCCTGCATCGCTGACACTCCTGAAAAGCAGTGAGATGTCCTGTTCCTTCTATCGGCT
>CAZTKR010000025.1:21956-23593 GCA_964614115.1 uncultured bacterium
ACGAAACAGCGTTCGCCGGCAATACTGTTTTAGGCGACCAGAATTTTACGAAATTAAAATCTCTGGGACTGGCTTACAAATTCCCCACCAGCCGTGGGAGTTTGGTGCTGGCTGTCGGATACAACCGGTTCAAGGATTACGACAACTTCATGTATTTCAGTGGTTTTAATACGCTGAGCAATGGACTGGATTTTGAGCTGGAGGATGGGGCCGGCACAGCCTCCTTCTATCGATTTGACAAGGATGTGCTGCAGACCGAGCAGATCATCCAGGACGGCAACCTGAGTGCCTGGTCGGTGGGAGGAGGCATCGCCATGTCCCCCCGTTTTTCCTTGGGCGTCACGTTCAATTTTTATTCCGGATCGAGCGATTATCTATTTGAATATTTCCAGGATGACGTCTACGATGTGTACAACCGATTCCCTGGAGACTTTTCCGGTTATGAACTCTATCAATCTATCTTCTCAAAATTCAGAGGATGGGGGATCAAGCTGGGCGGACTGTTTGAGGTTAGCCGTCACCTTCGGGTTGGTCTGGCCATGGACCTTCCGACGTCACTCAGGGTGTCGGAATCGTACGCTGCCAATGATGTGCTTATATTCGACGACGATTATGTTTCCGAGATGGACCTGGGTGCGGGTGAATGGGAGTATGTGGTGAAGTATCCCGTTAAAATCAGCGGGGGTGTAACCCTGGATATACGGCGGTTGATGCTTGCGGGTGCCTTCCAGTACCGGGATTGGTCAGATGTTCGGTTTGACGTTCCCTCCGGGTACAGTCTGAATGAAGATTTTAGTGACCTGCTGGGAGAGAACAGTTTCTTTCCGGCACTGTTTCGACCTGTGTTTTCGTACGGTGTTGGCGGTGAGTTTCGAGTTCCAGGCAGCAGCTTGAAGCTCCGAGGCGGGTACCGCGTGGTGCCGTCGCCCTTCTTCGGTGCCGATGGAACGGAAGACCGTCGATACTTCAGCGGCGGACTCGGGTACAATCTCGATCGGTATACCACCATCGACCTCAGCTATGTTCACGGACTCTGGGAACGGAACACGGCCGATTCCTACACCCCCGGAGGAACCCATGAGTCGATTCAGACGAATCGCTTTTTAGCCGGGATTTCGTACAGGTTCTAGTGTTACAAAGTATAGTCGGTCGTTAACAAAAGGAGATATAAGAGCCACGCTTGCAAGCGTGATGAAAACCCCGGGATGTGCGAGGTTCCGGGGTTTTCATCCAATGGTCCGAATCCGTTCATCAGAGATATTATTGGGAACGACTTCTCTCTCGAGATCGGTTTTTTCAGATTAGGATGAACGTATTATCTTTATCGCAAACGTAAGGAATGTAGATTTCATTCCTCTCTCCTCAAGTTCGGACGAACCTTCCGGTAGTTCCCCCTGTCGGAAGGTTCGTATATAGATGCGCTTGGATAAGACCCCGGTGACTTTTTTATTGCCGGGGTCTTTGGTTTTATCTGTAAGATTTCCGTGTATGCACCAGACATTCATTCGTACTCATAAAAAAGTCGAGCAAAAAATGCAAACAGCTTGATTTTTACTCATCACCTAATTACACTGTTGTTTAATTCCGTCGTTTCAGTCATTGTTATCACATAGAGATTATGACATTTTAAAACCCTC